>NZ_JBFHGC010000009.1:0-14386 GCF_041583315.1 Ilyobacter sp.
ATCTAGCAGGGGACTATATTCTCCAGTCTATAAGTAAAATTATTCATGGCGAGATTCGGAATGAGGATATCTTTGGACGGTACGGGGGAGACGAATTCCTAATTGCCCTTCCTGCCACCAATTTAAAGGATGCAGAAATAGCAGCAGAAAAAATAAGAAAATCAATTCATAATGAAACTTTTGTTTTTGACCAGATAAATATCAAAGTAACCCTGAGTATGGGGATATCTGTGGCAAACAATTCTGCTGATACAATTGAAGCTGTGATCGAAAATTCTGATTCTGCTCTTTATCTAGCCAAAAAAAACGGAAGAAACAGGGTAGAGGTATACCAGGAAAAATAAAGCTGTTTTTTTCTTACTCTTCACAAAATATAAAGAAGAGCACGCTAAGCGTGCTCTTCTTTTATTTTTATATTTTTATTATCCACTTCCACTGCATTATCTACAGTTTCTCCCATGGCAACTCTCAGTGCCACTATAGCAACTTCCAATTGTTCCAAATCTGGCTCTTTGGTAGTTATCTTCTGTAAAAGCAGACCGGGAGATGCCACTGTTCTGACCCATTTCTTATGGAGATTTTTACTGGTATACCTTTGAAACTCGTAAGACATCCCGGCTATTACCGGCATGAAAATTACTCTCAGTACAGCTTTAAGTCCTATACGTCCCCACATAGTAGCAGGTGTAGGTATTATAAAGTCTGCAATGGAAAATACAAATATAGAGCAGAGCATCACAATAAGCAAAAAACTTGTTCCACACCTAGGATGAAGTGTCGTATATTGTTTTGCATTTTCCGGGGTAAGTTCCAACCCATTTTCAAAGGCATATATGGATTTATGCTCTGCACCATGATATTGAAAAACTCTTCTGATATCCTTTGAAAAAGATATGGCCCAGATATATACCACGAAAAACAAAAGTCTTAAAAAAGCTTCTAGAATATTGGCATAGAGCTTATTTCCTGAAAATGCGAAGCCCCCTATAGCCGAAGGAAGAACCATGAAAAGTCCTATTCCCAGTAAAAGAGCGAATGCCACAGTCATAAAAAGTTCTTTGTCGCTGAGCTCTTCCTCTGTGTCATCTGCCTGATTGGCAGAAAAAGTAAGCTCTTTCGTCCCTAAAATAAGGGTACTGAATAAAATTACCGATCCCCTTAGAAAAGGAAGTTTTGAAAATTTACTGCTTTTCCCGGAAATATCCGTTTTTTTATAAACTATTTCACCGCTGGGTCTTCTGACAGCTGTTGCCAGATTTTTTGAGCCTTTCATCATTACGCCCTCTATGACAGCCTGCCCGCCTACAGTGATCTCTTTATTTTTCATATCTCCTACCGCCTATTCTTCATTAGTTTACTAAAGAAATTATATCACATTACCTATATATTATCAATTGAGCTAATTTAGTATCAATCCGATCAAAAGCACACTCCCTATAATCACAGGGCATACAAATTTCAACATATTCTGTAAAATCTTCGTATACTTAAACTTAACCCCGTCATTTGCCATCTCCTCTTCCATCACTTTTAATTCAAGTACATATCCTAGATAAAGAGATATAAGCATGGCTATAATAGGTAGAAAAACATCCACAGTTACATAATCTAAGATGTAAAATAGATTAGTATCTCTCCAAATACCTAAAGAAAGAGAGGTTACAGCTCCTAGTATTGTAATCAGTACCATAGCAGTAAAAACACTTGTATTTCTTGACAGCTTGCATTGATTGGTCAGACAGGTTACCACAGATTCTAACAGAGATATAGCAGTCGTCAGAGCTGCTAAAAATAATAGCAGAAAGAACATCACTCCTAATCCGTATCCTCCCGGTATGTCATTAAACAAAGACGAAAGGGCTGTGAATACAAGACCCGGTCCCGATCCAGGTTCTATACCGTAAGTAAAGGCCACCGGAAAAACAATAACTCCTATCAGAAAAGCCACAAGAGTATCTGTCCCGATTACATGTAATGTAGAAATCAAAAGATTTTCATCACTTTTCATAAAGGATCCGTAAGTTATCAGCACACCCATACCTATACTCAGGCTGAAAAAGGCCTGTCCCATAGCTGCCTGTATTCCTCCGGCGGTAATTTTAGAAAAATCCGGTTTTAGAAAAAATGCCATCCCATTTCCTATTTCAGGAAGAACCAGCGCCTTCATACAAAGCACCATTATTATAAGGAAAAGCATTGGCATCATTATTTTGGTTATTTTTTCCATGCTTCCCTCTATTTTACTTATGAGCACAAGAGCTGTTATCAACATAAATAACACCTGCCAAAATATAGGATCTACAGGTGAACTAATAAATTTATTGAAAATATCTCCCAGTTCCTGGGAATTTTTTCCAAGAAAAGCATTGGTAGAAGAAAGATAGAAAAATTTTAGAGACCACCCTCCTACAACCCCATAAAAACTAAGTATCAGACTGGAAGTAAGTATTCCTAACCCCCCTGCAAGATACCAGGGTGTACCAGGAGTAAATCTTTTGAAAGCCCCAACAATACTGTTGTGAGAACTTCTTCCAAGTATGAATTCACCTAACATAAGTGGAACACCCAGTAAAACCACAAAAGAAATATAAACAATAAGGAAAGCTCCCCCACCGTTTTTCCCCACCATATATGGAAATCTCCAAAGGTTTCCAAGACCTATAGCTGCTCCAACCAAGCCTAAACTCGCCGTATAAACATCCTTTTTTCCTTTCATAAACACCCTCCTAATCTGTATATAATATAATAAGTAATTTCTCTGAAAAAAGCAATCTTTTCCCTTTATAATAATGAAATGTAAGTTTCCAGAGAGGAAAAACCCCTTGACTTTTTAACACTTTACCTGTACTATTTCAGAAAGATGAGTCGGGAGAATTGATCATGTTTTATAAATCAGATAGACCTATAACTAAAATTAATCACCACCACAGATAGGGTTGTGTCTTTTGAAAAAAAAAAGATGCCAACCTGTGTTGTATTATAATTAAATTGCTCTAGATTGGTGGCTAAGAGAAAATTTTACATTCTTTAAGAAACTTAAGTCATCTAGGTCTTTTACCCAGATGGCTTTTTTTACATTTATTTTTTAAATAATTTAATTTAGGAGGAGTATAAATGAAGAAAATCGTATTAATATTTTTAGCTACAATAGCACTTTTGGGATGCGGCAAGAAAAGCACAGATTCCTATGACAAAATCAAAGAACAAGGTAAATTTATCGTAGGACTAGACGATACTTTTGCTCCAATGGGATTCAAAGATGAAAACGGGGAAATCGTAGGTTTTGATGTGGATCTTGCAAAGGAAGTGGCAAGTAGAATGGGTGTAGAGGCTGAGTTCTCTCCTCGTGAATGGAGCAGTATCATATTTGAATTAAAAAGCGGAAATATAGATATGGTTTGGAACGGAATGACTATAACTCCTGAAAGACAAGAACAGATTGCATTTTCTGAACCTTACTTTTCAAATGATCAGATCATAATGACTTTAGCCGACAGTCCTGTCAAAACAGCTGAAGATTTGAAGGATAAAATCATAGGAGTACAGCTTGGAAGTAGCAGTTATACACTTGTTATGAACAACCCTCTGTCAGAAAAAGTATCTGATATTAAAAAATATTCTACAAATGCAGAGGCTCTAATGGACCTTGAGGCAAAAAGAATCGATGCAGTTGTAATCGATGTCATTGTAGGAGAATATTATGCTGCAAAGAAAGAAACTAGAGAAGGAAAAGATATTTTCAAATCTCTGGATGAGGCTCTTGGCAGAGAAGATTTTGGTGTAGGACTTAGAAAAGAAGATAAAGAATTGAAGAAAGAGATTGATAAAATTCTTGGAGAAATGAAGAAAGACGGAACTTTCGACAAAATCCATAAAAAATGGTTTGGTGGCAAGGAGGCTTAATGGAAACGCAGGGTATGCTTATCTATATACTGGGCGGGCTTAAGTTAACGGCCCTCCTGTATATTGTTACAGGAATTTTAGCTCTTCCACTAGGACTTCTTCTGTCTTTAGGAGGAGTTTCTAAAAATCCATTTACCAGAAGAGCAATTGCCCTCTATACTTGGATATTCAGGGGAAGTCCTCTTCTCCTTCAGTTATTTTTTATCTACTACGGACTGCCGGTTATGGGTATAACCCTCACACCTTTTACTGCAGCTTCACTTACATTTATCCTAAACTACTCTGCCTATACCTGTGAAATTTTAAGAGGGTGCATCCAGAGTATTCCAAAGGGACAGTATGAAGCTTCTAGGGTACTTGGGATGAACTACTTTAAAACCATGAGGCACATTATATTACCTCAGGCACTCAGAATGTCCCTTCCTGCTCTCTCTAATGAAGCAGTGAACCTGGTTAAGGATACAGCTCTGATATCCTCTATCGGTATGGCTGAGATTCTGAGAAATTCCAAAGAGATTGTTGCCAGAGAATTTACCATAATGCCCTTTATCTTATGCGGTCTTATCTATCTGGCTATATCTTCTATTATTATATTAATATTTAAACGTGCTGAAGAAAAATACGAGATAATATACTAGAAACAGCAGTGTAATAAAAGTGCCGGATTTCCAATTGGAAATCCGGCACTTTTATTTATATCTTAGTTTGAATTCTTATCATATGGTTTTCCTGAGGCACTAGGAGCCACAGCCTTACCCACAACTCCTGCAAGGGCAAGAAGTGTCAGAATATAAGGTATCATCTGTATAAACTGAGGAGGTATAAAATCTACATACTGCTGTATGAGAGTCTGACCTGCATCTGCAAAACCAAAAAGTAAGCTGGCTGCCAGGACACCTTTAGGAGTCCATTTACCAAATACAAGGGCTGCAAGAGCTATAAATCCTCTACCTGCAGACATCTCCTTGGTAAACTGTGAAAGAGCCCCTATCGAAAGATATGCTCCTCCCAAGCCGGCAAATACACCTGACATTATCACACCGAAATATCTTATCTTGGCCACATCTATCCCCACTGTATCCGCTGCAAGGGGATGCTCCCCCACGGCCCTCATTCTGAGTCCCGTAGTTGTCTTGTAGAGAAAGAACTGAGACCATATGGCTATAATATATATCATAATCACTATTATGGACATACCGAAAATTACAGGTGCTTTGGGCACTGTAGGAGTATTTCCAGACTGATTAAAGAGAACTCTCAGCATAAACACCGTAAATCCTGAGGCAAAAAGATTGATTGCTACCCCTGAAACTGTCTGGTTTCCCTTATATTTTATACTGAGGACAGCGTGAATCAATGCTGTAAGTCCCCCTGCCATCATCCCCCCTAGTATTCCCAAGATGGGACTACCGGTATAGTACGAAGTCACTGCAGCAGAGAAAGCACCCATGAGCATCATTCCCTCAAGGCCGATATTTACTACACCTGAAATTTCTGAAAACATACCGCCTATTGCAGTTATGAGTATAGGGGCTGCCTGTCTTATTGTGGCCATTATTATACTTATTATGATAGGCATTATTCGCTCACCTTCTTTCTTTCCAGGAAAAATTTAAACATATTTTCCGCAGCAATAAGCAGTATTATTATCGATTGCAGGATAATTACTATCTGACTCGGGATAGTCGTATTAAACTGCATCGCTCTTCCTCCAACCCGGAGACAGGCAAATAATATCGCTGCCAGTACCGCTCCCACAGGGGAGTTTTTACCCAGAAGAGCCACCGCTATACCGTCAAATCCGTAAGAAGCCATTATTCCCTGCCTGTAGGTGTACTGTCCCACACCTCCCAGAATTCTCTCTGCTCCTCCAAGGGCAGCCAGTATACCTGCTATACCAAGAGAGAGTGCCGTTATCCTTGCCACATTTACCCCTGCATTTTCTGCAGCTGTAGGGTTATGACCCACTGCTTTTATCTCGTATCCTAAAATTGTTTTTTCAAATATATACCAAACTACTATTGCTGCTATTATTGCAAGAATAAACCCTACATTTAAAGCCTCTTTTGTAGAAGGAAGCAGCTGAGGAAGTCTAGATGCCAGCATTACCGGTGGTGTCTGAGGACTAGGCCCCATAATCCCCCCTTCCTTAAGAGGATAGTTTAGGGCATACTGCTCAAAACTCATGGCTATATAGTTTAGCATTATGGTAGATATTACCTCGTGTACACCTAGCTTTGCCTTTAGATATCCTGCAATTGCAGCCCATGCAAAACCTGCAAGTCCAGAAAGAATAAGTACAACAAACAGATTATTTATTCCTATATTCTGTACAAAAGCACCTACAGCCGCCGCTGCAAGTCCTCCCATTATTACCTGACCCTGGCCCCCTATGTTAAACATCCCTGCTTTAAAGGCAAAGAGAACCGAAAGTCCAGTGAAAATCATGGGAGTAGCTTCTAAAAGAGTTCTGGCAATGGCTCTGTCACCTACAAAGGCACCTTTAAAAAGATAGTAATATGCATTTAATGGATTTTCTCCAAGATAAGCGATGATTCCGGCTCCGATCAGAAGAGCAATAGCTACTGCCAATATAGGAACCAGGGCGTTTTGTATTTTAGTCTTCATGCAATTCTCCTCCTGCCATCAGAATTCCTATTTTTTCTTCAGTAGCATCTGCTCTGTCCAGAATCCCTGTTATTTTTCCTCCGCACATTACAGCTATACGATCTGAAAGATTTAGTATTTCAGAAAGCTCTGCCGACACAACAAGAACGGCATTAGATTTTTTTTTCTCTTCCAGAATCATTCTGTGTATAGATTCTATTGCCCCTATATCCACACCTCTTGTAGGCTGAGAAGCTATTATAAATTTATGATCCTTCTCCAGTTCTCTGGCAACAACCAGTTTCTGCTGATTTCCTCCTGAGAGTCTTTCAAAACTTGTGGTGATCTCACGAGGTCTCACATCATATTTTTCCATAAAACTTATAGCATCATCTTTCATTTTTTTAAAATCCAAAAGAAATCTGCTTTTTGAATACTTGTCCCTGTGCACTCCCAGGGCAAAATTGTCTCTCACTGAAAATTCAGATATAGCCGCTCTTTTATGCCTGTCCTCAGGTATATGTGCCACACCTTCAAGGATTATACTTCTTGCAGACTTTCCTGTTATAGGATTTCCGTCTAGGAGAATGGTCCCTGCCTGGGATTTTCTAAGTCCTGTGATAGCCTCTATAAGTTCTGTCTGACCAGATCCTTCTACTCCTGCTATTCCCAGGATCTCGCCCTCTCTTATACTGAAAGTGGCTCCGTCTACAGCCAAAATCCCTTTATTATTTTTTACAATGAGATTATTTACAGCTACAAGTTCCTTTCCCAGATCAACTTCGGGCTTTTCCGTTGTAAACAATACTGCTCTTCCCACCATTGCATTGGCTATTTTTTCCTTTGTTGCCTCAGAAGTAGGGAAGTTCGACACGTCTTTCCCTCTTCTTATAACTGTTATATTGTCAGATATGTCCAAAACTTCCTGAAGTTTATGAGATATAAATATTATGGTCTTTCCCTCATCTATGAGGTTGTCCATTATCTTATAAAGTTCCTTTACCTCCTGAGGTGTCAGTACTGCTGTCGGCTCGTCAAATACAAGAAGATTGGCTCCCTTAAAAAGTATTTTCAGTATTTCTACTCTCTGCTGAATCCCAACTGATATGTCAGACACAAGAGCATCGGGATTTATTTCCAGTCCGTATTTTTCGGATACCCTTCTTACCTCTTCTCTTGCAGTTTTCAAGTCGAGCATCATTCCTTTTTTAGGTTCTACTCCCAAGATCATGTTTTCAGCCACTGTGAGAGTGGGCACCAGCATAAAATGCTGATATACCATTCCTATCCCCAATTTAGAAGCTTCTCCCGGCCCGTCTATCTTGACTTTTTTCCCATGATAATATATCTCCCCCGAAGTAGGCTGATACAGTCCGTTTAATATTTTCATAAGTGTTGATTTCCCGGCTCCGTTTTCCCCTACTATGGCGTGCTTTTCCCCTTTTTCGATCTTCAATGTGATATTGTCGTTGGCAACAACTTTTCCACCGAGAAAGGTTTTCCTAATATCTCTCATCTCTAAGATATACTCGCTCACCTGAAATCCTCCTAAAAATTAAGATTTTTTATATCCCTGCCCTTAAAGTATTATAACAACAGAAATAGAAGTATTTATTGTATAAAATTTTGAAGTCTAAAGTTCAATTCTTTTTACAGTTTCTGCAATCCATCTGCAGAAATCATTCCCGGTCCTCTTGGCTATCTCTACAACTGCCTCATGGGAATGAGCTTCCTTTGCTATTCCTGTTGCCATGTTTGTAATGCACGATATACCGAGGATATTCATACCCATATAGTTCGCTATTATTACTTCCGGTACAGTAGACATTCCTATGGCATCTGCTCCCATATTTATGAAGGCTCTTACCTCTGCAGCCGTTTCATAAGTAGGACCTGTCGTTCCCAGGTAGACTCCCTCTCTGTAATCTATCCCCAGATCTTTTGCAGTTGCCTTGGCAAGCTCCTGGAGATCTTTTGTATAGGTCGCACTCATATCAGGAAATCTGGGTCCAAATCTTTCGTCATTTTTTCCTATGAGAGGATTTGTACCAAAAAAGTTGATGTGGTCTGTTATAAGCATGAGGGTTCCAGGCTTAAATGTGCTGTTTGCACCACCTGCGGCATTACTGACTACAATATTTTCTATTCCGAACTGTTTCATAACATATACAGGGTAAGTCACTTCTTTCATATCATATCCTTCATAATAATGAAATCTTCCCTTCCTTGCCAGGACTTCTACTCCACCTATTTTACCAAAAACAAGCTGTCCTGCATGACCTGCAACAGTAGAAACAGGAAAATTAGGTATCTCCTCATAGGCAATTTCAACCTTGTCCTCTATATAATCCACCAAATCTCCCAGTCCTGAACCAAGAATAATAGCTATTTTAGGCCTGTAAGCTATTTTTTCATTTAGGTACTCCACTGTTTCCATAACTTTATCGTACATAAGAACCCTCCGTTAGTCATAATTTACACTCATTATTTTTTAAATAGTTTTGATATATTCACCAGTTCCGTCTTCTATTTTTTTAAATCCTATTTTCCCCAGATACCGGGCATGGTGCTCAGAGTTTGCCCTTGCCCTCAGCGTCTTATAACCTTTGAGGAGCATACCTATTCTGTTTTCTCCCAGAAAATATTTACCTATTTTAAAATCTCTGAACTCCTCTGTAACATAGTCCAGCTCAATAAAAAAAGTCTCGTTATCCAAGGCCCTTCCTATCATCACTCCTGCTATGTTATTGTTTCTCAGATAATAATATGCTCTGTAGTCAGAAGTTTCAGATAAAGTATTATACTGCTCATCTATCTCTTTTCTGTTAAAATTTATAAAATATTTGAAGTAATCAGAATCAAAGTTGGCTCTCACCATTGAAAACTCTTCTTTTCTCATATATAACTCATACAGATAATAGATATCTATCAAAGCTATTCCCAGGTTTAAAATCCCTGTGGGATAGGAGTTTATCATAAATCCAAAAATTGAAAACATGATGGCACCTACTAAGTTTATCCATCTCAGCTTGATAATAGAACTCATTGTAAGGGATATCAGCACCACAAAAGACGACACATATCCAAACCATTCAATCCAATTAGCTCCCATTTTACCTCCAAATAAAACTAAAATATTTCTATTGTAATACCCGTTATTTCTACAAAATAGCTAACATATTATGGTATCGAATATTCCAAAAAAAAAATATGCCAACTGTCCTAATTCATTTAATATTATACAGCTTTTATATATCCCGCAGTTCGGATACGGTACTTTTTTTTCTTTAAATACCCACTCTAAAAAAAAAGAGCAGGACTTAACCTACTCATTATTTCTTATTACCACAAATGTCAGATCGTCTACCTGTTCGTGATCTCCTCTGAAATTGTTTATAGAATCCAAAATAGCTTTTTTTACATCATCTGCACTTTTTCCCCTGTTATCATAGATAACCTCTTTCAGCCTGTCCACTCCAAACATATCTCTGTTGCTGTTTTCAGCTTCTGTGATTCCATCGGTGTAGTAAAGCAGGATATCTCCCTTTGACAACTTTACCTTTCCAAGTTTGTATTTGTATTCAGGAATAAATCCTATGGCTACTCCCTTTACATTATATTCTACCACTTCTCCTAAGTCAGCCTTATAAATTATAAGTGGGTTATGTCCTGCATTGGAATAATAGAGTGTTCTTTCACTAAATATATATTTACTGTGAAAGAGTGTTACAAACATATCTTCCGTTATATCAGGGTATATTATTTCATTAAGAGTAGTAAGCATCTCAGACGGTTGAATATCCTTATAATTCAATGTCTTTAAGACCGATCTTATCAGGGCCATCAAAAATGCTGCTGGTACACCTTTTCCGCTTACGTCTGCTATTGTTATGGATACTCTGCCCTCTTCTCTCTGACAATAGTCATAATAGTCCCCTCCTACCTCTTTGGCAGGTTCAAAATAGTTTGCGATCTCCAACCCTCAGACTTTTTTCATCTCCTTGGGAAGTATCTTCTTTTGGATTCTTGATGCCACCTCAAGCTCTTTTGAAATTCTCTCTTTTACCAAAAGTTCAGCATACATCTTGGCATTATTTATGGCATTTGCCACCTGTATTGCCAGAGCAGATATGGTCTCTTGATCACTGTCTATGAGTCTCTCTTTATCTTCTACAATGTATATAACTCCCAGTTCCTTACCCTTTACATTGAGGTCAGATATTATTACCGCTTCATTTTCGTCCACCTTAAAACCTTGAGAAAGTTCTTCATAAACTTTTCTGAAGTCCTGCCTGCTAAATCCTTCCAGTGTTTCAGTAGGATAGCTCAGCGTTCCCTTAAAAACAATATTCCCTTTGGTTTTTTTATTTACCAGCATGCCTTCTTCCCAGAGATAAAGAGATATTTTCTTGGCTCCTGTGAGAACAAAATATGCATCCAGTATTATATCAATTATCTTTTCCAGCTTAATTATAGAGAGTACTGTTCTCGCGACGGCATTAAGATTGGAAAGATTAGCCACCCTTCTTTCGAGAATCTCATTACTGTACTCTAGCTGTGTAGATTTCTTTATCAGACTGTTGTATGTTATATCCAGTTCTACCCTATATTCTTTCAGCTCCTCCAGTGAATTTTCCAGCTCTTCCCCCTGTTTCTGTATTGCCTGAAGAGTCTGGTCATACTCCTCCTGGACACTGTCTATGATACCGGTGTACTCCTCTTTCTCCCTGAGTTTTCTCAGTATATTACTTATCTCGCCTGTATATGCTCTTTCCTGATTTTTCAGGACTCTAAGAAACATTAAAAACAAAACAAAGATCAGACCTGCATAAATCATTAATTTATCCCCCAGTTCACGCTGTTTTTCTTGGGTTGAGTTTTTTCCTCTTCCAGACCGTTTATTTCCGGCTTTTTCCTCTCAAATAGTTCGTCTAACAAAATCCCATTTTCTGCATTGAGAAGATCTCTCGCTGTGCTCTCTGATATTTTTACCTCAAGATCATATCTGTGATAATATCCTCTCACAGAGGTTCCTCCATAGAAAAATATATAATTTCCATCCAGCACAGTGTATCCAGTGAATTTTTTCGAGTCTAAAATCAAGAAAGGAGAATTAAACTTTACTTTTTTTGCACTTATTTTATCAAAATCACTATTTTTTATTCCCTTTAGATATAGTGCCTCTTTTTCATCTAATACCCATTTGGAAATATCTGTGGGGTTAAAAATATTCACCGTTTCTGAAGGCACAGATTCAATATCTTTATGAGAGTAAGGTGCCTCTTCTCTTATTACCATATGCATTTTTATATTCTTCAAAACCCTAGAAAATTCTTTTCTGCTTTTTCTGACCTCTTCTACAAGCCTCTGTTTATCAAGCTCAGTGTATAGGTTCTCCCCTATAAACTCAGACTCTTTCCCTGTAAGAACCATCCAAAAGTACACCTGTTTGTTGAGATATCCCTGAATGCTCCCTCCTCTGTCTGTCACATAAACATCTATCCCCTTATCTATTTCAGACATCTCCGCATTGTCTAAATCTGATGCTGTTTTTAGATAGACCTTCTCTTCCGGGAGAACTTCCTCTTTTTTCAAACTCTCCACTGTATCATACATTCCACGGGACACGAGAAGATTGAGACTCTTGTCATCCAAGAGAAGCTGCTTTGCCACAAGTTCAAAATCTTTCATGTATTCAAGTCTATCAAAATAATTTTTGGGAAACTCCAGTGAATAAAGCTGTATTATATTTTTTCCTGGTTTTATTTTTTCACTCTCGAAGGCAACTCTTTCATAGAGATCCTGCCTCAGAACCACATGATTGCATCCTGCTGCCATTAAAAAAACGGCGATCAGAATAGCAGTCTTTATAACTTTTCTCATTTTGCCCCCTTAGTCCATTTCCTCTGTTATTCTCTTACTGAGATAGTCTATATCAAAAGGTTTCGGAATAAACTCCTGTACGTCTACACCCCTGTTTTCGATGACATTTTCCATATGACTAAATGCACTGAGCATGAAAATAGGAACTTTTTTATTTATTTTTCTTATCTTCTGAATTGCCTCGAGTCCATTCATCTGTGGCATCTGTATATCTAAAATAATGAGGTCTGGTTTTTCAGAATCCACTATCTCTATTCCACTTATGGCACTCTCTGCCTCAAGGCAGTGATAGCCGAGATCCTCTATAACTTCCCTCAGCAGAAATCTTATGCTTTCCTCATCATCTATTACCAGTATCCTTTTTTTTCCCATTATCATCCAACTCCTCGATTACACGTTTTGCCAGTGCTTCTGAAAGAACAATTTTCAGCTCCTCCACACCAGCTTTTTTTATCCCTGCAACTGAACCAAATTTTTTCAAAAGAGCCTCTTTTCTCTTGGGACCGATCCCCTCTATACCGTCAAGTTGGCTGGTCATCACCCTTTTGCTTCTCAGTTTCCTGTGGTAAGTCACCCCGAATCTGTGTGCCTCATCCCTCAGCCTCTGGAGTATTTTAAGGGACTCTTCGCTTTCTGGAAATATATAGGGGGTATTTTCACCCAGTTTAAAAATTTCCTCTTCTCTTTTGGCAATACTTATTATATCTAAAAATTGAGACTTTTTCAATTTTTTAAGTATATTTCCCACTGATCCCAACTGACCCAGACCTCCGTCAATAAGTATCAAGTCTGGAAGTTCATGTTCTTTCAGCTTTGAGTAACGCCTCTCTGCCACCTCTCTCATCATCTGAAAATCGTCTGGTGTATCCTTGGTGGTTATCTTGAATTTTCTGTAATCTTTTTTGGACAGCTTCCCCTCTATAGCCACAGACATGGAAGCTACGGCATCCTTTCCCTGGATATTAGATATATCGAAACACTCTATCCTTCTGGGATATTTTTTGAGTTCCAGTATAGAATACAGACTCATGAGTCCTGCCTCAAGGACACTTTTCCTAGTAAAATAAGTCTCTATATCCCTGTGTAAATTCAAAAGGGCCATATCCAGAAGTTCCATTCTACGGCTTTTCACCTTGGGGAAGTGAAGGTCAATCTTCCTTTCCCTCTTTAAAGTCAGCCACTCATTTATTATTTCACTGTTTTCTTCATACTCCTTCTGAAAAACTATATTCTTCGGAATGGCATGTTTGGAGTAGTAGTCAGTTACCACCTCTTGAAAAAGATCATCAAAAACCTTCCCCTTGAGATCAGTCCCGGAAGAATTTTTTTCCAGTATTTTTCCCTCTCGCATATTTAATACACATACAAAAAGCCTCTCACCCTCTGTGGAAAATACAAAGAGATCCTCGTCCACTGCCTTTTCATATTCTGCCACCTGGCTTTTTTCTGCATTTTCCAGTTCTTTCAGCTGGTTTCTGTAGAGGATGGCCTCTTCAAACCTCAGCTCCTCCGAGGCTGACTCCATCTTTTTTTTCTGATACTCTATGACCTCTTTCCCTCTCCCCTTTAGAAGTTTTTTAGCATTTTCTACGTTCTCTCTGTACTCATCAATAACCTCTTTATATACACAGGGCCCGGTACATAGGTTCATAAAATATTTGAGACAGGGTCTGTCATATTTCTTTGTCATATCTCTTTTGCAGTCTCTTATTTTAAAAATTTTAATCAGAGTTTTTTTTAGATTTCTGCATCCTGAAGGATAAGGTCCAAAATAATATCCACTCTCTGTATCCAGGGATTTAGTGGTCCTTATTATTGTTATTTTGGGATAATCTTCCTTTGTAAACTTAATATAGGGGTAGGTCTTCTCATCCTTAAGGCTTATGTTGTACTTGGGAGAATATTTTTTTATGAGATTATTTTCAAGAACCAGGGCATCCAGCTCGCTGTTGCATATTATGAAATCCAGACTTTCTATGTTTTTGACAAGTTC
>NZ_JBFHGC010000010.1:0-13975 GCF_041583315.1 Ilyobacter sp.
CACTACATTTACTATATCCCCGCCTTTTGTTATGATAGGATGAACTCTTACCCTATCAGCATCAGAGAAAGTTTCCCTCTGTGCATGAATGTTATTCATGGCAAGCATTGCAGCATTTAGTGCATTCACTCCTTTTTCTGGGGCACTTCCTGCATGAGATTCCTTCCCTATAAACTGCACTTTTTTCCCTATAAATCCGTTACCAACCGGACCTACCAAAGCCATCTTCCCTTCTTTGGATAAATCCAATGAGTGTATCATCATTGCCATATTTACATCATCAAATTCTCCGTTGGCAATCAACTCTTGTTTTCCACCAAAATATTTTATTTTACCCGCTTCTTTTAATTTAGAACGATATTCTAGTTCAACAAATTCTTCCGCCGGAACTGCAAAAAAATCAACTTTTCCATCAAGTTCCTCAAGAGATCCAGAACGGATAAGACCTATTGCCACACCAATCATTGCAGCAGTTTGAATATTATGACCACAGGCATGAACTGCACCGGTTTCTTTATTTGAGTCCTTATGCTCACTGCACATAATAGCATCCATTTCACCCAAAACTGCTATTTTAGGGCCCGTCTTATTTTCATTTATACTCCCACGACATCCTGTGACAGCAATGTTGCTCTTTACTGTTAACCCTAACTCTTGAAACTTTTCGCTGACCAGTTTGGTAGCATAAGTTTCTTTATATCCTAGTTCCGGGTTGTTATAAAGATCTTCTCCTATAGATATTATTTCATCTCTATATTGATCGATTGTTTCACAGATTTTTTTCTTTAATTGTAGTTGATCCATAAATTTTGCCTCCAAATATTAAATTATACCTTGTGCTTTCAACATTATCTGAGCAATGATTGCAGAACCAAAGAAAGTACTCATAAAGACAACCAAGGATATCAATACAATTTTCCAGCTCATTGATTTTAATTCTTTGACTTTATTTCCAACAGAGATTCCTGCAAAGGCTAAAATAGGAGTTGTTGTTGAAAGAAAATTTATTTTATTTGTATATTCTAGGAAAAGTTTTGCTGTTGGCATAAATGGCATACTTAGAATTAAAGCTATCATAGTAGCCCAGGCAAAAGCTGGAAATTTTAATTTTGGAAATAAGTCTTTTATAATTAGAGAAAGAACACAAACCAGTAATATAATTACCGTTCCTGGAATGGCTTCTGAAACTAAAAATTCTTTTCCTGCAACCATAAAACCGATCTTTTGCCCTACTAAAATCAAAATACAGACAAAAATAAGTAATTTCAATTGATCTAAAGTTTTGCTAAGCATTTATATTACCTCCTTTTTTAAAAATTTTGGTGCTAGTTTAGAATAATACCAATTGGTAAAAGGAAGTGCTATAAATACCACAGAATACATCCCGGTTACTCCTGTTAACATGTTACTAGTAGCTGCGTATGCCAATATTGTTTCTTTCATTTCTGGAGACGACACTGCAGATAATGATGAAGATGCAGCGGTCATCATACTTCCACTTCCAATTCCACAGGCCATTGCTAGAGCATACGGGTGTAATCCTGATGCCACAGCAAAAGAACCTAAGAGTCCAAAGAATATGGTCCCAAATACTGTTCCTATCATATATGTTCCCAATACTCCTGTTCCTTCTGGAGAATTCATACCGTATCTTTCACCAATAATTCCAAGAGTAGGTTCTCTGCAAATACTTACAGTCCCTCCCACTGCTTCTCTTTTTAAACCTAAAATCAAAGCCAGTGGCAGAGCTATTAGCGGGGTTAATAAATTTCCTAGTTCTTGAAGTAAGAATGCCGGACCAGCCTGTACTACTTTTACGATATTAGGGTCAACCAATGTCCCGTACTTCACCCCTAGTGGCAGTAATGCAAGCATAACCATTGAACCTGCTAATTCTATTTCTTTGCTGGAAATAAGCTTCTTTAAAAATTTAAGATGCTTCCCTAAAATATCCGGAGTAACTATCAGACCGAGAATTACTGCATACAGCATTGGTAATAATACCACTGATCCGGGACCTAGAGAATACTTTTTAATCCCAATTAATTCAGAAATAACCAGGATACCAAGTACTGTTAAAAATAACTTGATAAAAATTCCGCTTCTGTTTTTTGTACTAATTATCTGTGCTTCAGTTAATGTTTCTTTACCCATAATTATTTTCCCCCTTAATAAATAATTTTTATATATTAACATAGAATATATACTTTTAAACACTATTAAGAAAATTTAATTTAAAAATTCCAATAGTCAATTGACATCGTTATTAAATAAAATTTTATTATTATGTTCACTTTGAAAAAAATTTACTAGCTTGCCTCAGTCTCTATTTTCACGGCTAATTTTTTTAATAGAATCCATTATATACTCTTCTACTATCCGAGGGTCGTCTGCCAGAATATAAAGTTCATCCTCGGCTTCTATAAGTGTATCTCCCCTTGGGAGTATCTTTTTCCCTTTTCTATTTATAAGTATTAATAGGATATCTTTCGGGAAGTGAAGATCCATAATTTTTTTACCGGGAATAATTCCGTCTCTTCGAGTTTTTACTTTTATAAGATTCTCTTCGAAATATTCCAAGTTTTCCAAATCTCCCCTCTCAAGTATTTTATCTTTCGTCTCATTTAAATCTAAATATCTGGAGGCAAATGGCAGTGTCATCCCCTGAAAAATAACAGAAAGAAGTACTACGAAAAAAACAAGATTAAATATCAGTTCTGCGTTAGCAACACCCTCTACCAATGGAAAGGTTGCAAAAACTATTGGAACAGCTCCTTTAAGACCCCCCCAGGAAATAAAAAGCTTTTCTCTATTTCCAAGACCACTCTTAAAAAGAGTTATAAAAACACTTAAGGGTCTGGCCAAAAATATCAAAATCAAGGATACTGCAACGCCTATTTTCCAGATTTCTAAAAACTTACTTGGGAATACCAGTAGCCCAAGCATAACAAATAGACCGACTTCCACCATCCACGAAATTGATCCGAAGAATCTACTCATATTCCTTCTGTAGGTCAGTTGAGAATTTCCAAGGATAAGTCCCAGAAGGTAAATTGCCATAAACCCATTTCCACCTGAGATATTAGTGACTCCGTAGGTAAATAAGATAAATCCTAATATAATTATCTGGTGTAATTCTTGCATCTTTATCTCAAATCTTTCAAGAAATATTATAGCCAACTTAGCCACTATAACTCCTACAAGTGCTCCTACTCCTATCTGAAGGAACAAAAATAAAAGACCTTGGGTTATACTTATCTGTCCAGATTTTATAATAGTGATAAGTAGTATTATGATAACATTCGCCATGGGATCATTGGTTCCAGATTCCAGTTTTAATATTCCTCCGACTTTTTCTTTAATATCAAGACCACCAAATGAAAGTATGGCCACTACTGCTGAAGCATCTGTAGAAGATACAATTGCTCCAAAAAGAAGTGCTTCTGTGTAATCAAATGGTGTAAAGAAATATATAGGAACTGCCACCAGGATTGTATTCAAAAGTACCCCTACAAAGGCAAGGGCCAGTCCCTCTTTTTTTACCGGAGAGATTTCCTTTATATCAGTATTATACGCTCCTGAAAATAGGATTATACAAAGTGCCAGATTACCCATAAACTGAGCTAGCTTTGCATTGTCAAATTCTATGCCGCCTAATCCCTCTGATCCTGCAATCATTCCTACTGCTAGATATATTATTAAAGTTGGAATATTAAATTTTTTAGATAACTTTAGAGAATAGATGCTGAAAAATATCAAAATAGCCAAAATGATACATACTTTTTCTATAGTCATAATTCCTCCTTCTCTATAATTTTTTTAGGCTTTGATACATAGTCTAAATTTACTAAACGAACTCAACCTATGCAAATTGATATTGTTTTAATAATTATCTCCCAGGCCACTCAAATATTTCCTTTAATCTTTCTGAGACAGGTAAATTAATTATTTATATTTTATATTTCAAGAAGAATACAAGATGAAAGTTCATTATAAAGGCTGAAGTCACATTGTTATCAATGGTCAGAAGTAAAAAAAATGAACCTGCATTATGCAGGTTTATTTTTTTTACTTCTTATTAATTTTTCTCCAGTGGTGACATGCAATTTGATGTTCACCCTCTACTGTTTCCAGCACAGGCCTTTTTTCTCTACACAAGTCATCTGCATATTTACATCTTGTGGAGAATTTACATCCAACAGGAGAATTAAGCGGTGAAGGAATTTCACCTTCTAAAACCTCTTTTTTCCCTCTTTTCCTTGGATCAGGAATAGGGATACTAGATATAAGTGATTGTGTATATGGATGGAAAGGTTCAGAGTATAGTTTTTTCGAAGGACTAATTTCCATAACATTTCCTAAATACATTACCACTATTCTGTCTGAAATATGCTTAACTACTGACAGATCATGTGCAATAAAAATATATGATAAATTAAGCTCTTTCTGAAGCTCCATCATCAGGTTAATAATCTGAGCCTGAATAGATACATCCAGTGCTGATACAGGTTCGTCAGCAATGATAAGCTTTGGCTCTAGAGCTAGTGCTCTTGCAATACCGATTCTCTGTCTTTGTCCTCCGGAAAATTCATGCGGGTATCTTTTCAAAAACTCTTCTCTCAGCCCTGTTAATTTCATATATTTTAATACAAGCTCTGTTGTATCTTCATCTTTTCTATGAAATTTTAAAGGTTCACCTATTATCTCTCCAACTGTCATTCTCGGATCAAGTGAAGAGAATGGGTCTTGGAATATCATCTGAATATCAGGTCTTAAACTGTTAAATTCATTTTCACTTAACTCAGTAAGACTTTTATCATAATAATAGACCTTCCCATCGTGAATGGGGCTCAGCCTAACTAAAGCCTTCCCTGTCGATGTCTTACCGCACCCTGACTCTCCAACCAGCCCAATAGTTTCTCCTGGTTTCACATCAAATGTAATGCCATCAACAGCTTTAATATATCCGACGGTCTTTTTCAACATCCCTTTTTTAACAGGAAAATAAACCTTTAAGTCTTCTATTTTTAAAATTTTATCTCCCATAGTTTACCCACCCTTATTTTCTGAATATAAGAAACATTTAGCATAATGTTCATTCCCAAAGTCAACAGCCTCAGGTTCTTTCTGTCTGCAGATATCCATTACATATTCACATCTATCAGCAAATTTACAACCCTGGGGAAGATTTAGAGGACTTGGAACCATACCTTCTATCACATATAGGTCATCATCATTATCTGTATCAAGCCTCGGCATAGATTTCTTCAGGCCTTGTAAATATGGATGCTTTGAGTTATAAAAGATATCTTCCACATTTCCGTACTCTACAATTTTACCACAGTACATGACAGCGACTTTATCAGCAGTTTCAGCTACAACTCCCAGATCATGTGTAATCATTAGGATAGCCATTCCAAGCTTTCTCTGCATCTCTTCCATTAAATTAATGATTTGTGCCTGGATAGTTACATCAAGAGCTGTAGTAGGCTCATCAGCAATTAATAGTTTAGGATTACATGCCAGTGCTATTGCAATCATTACTCTTTGTCTCATCCCACCACTCATTTGGTGGGGAAACTCTTTGATCCTATTCTCAGGAGAAGGTATCCCTACCAGTTTCAGCAGTTCAATTGCTCTTGCTGTTGCTTCTTTTTTATTCATTTTTTGATGAAGTTTAAGAGGCTCCATAATTTGATATCCTACTGTCAGTACTGGATTAAGTGATGTCATAGGTTCCTGGAAAATCACTGCAATATCGTTCCCTCTTATTTTTTCCATCTGTTTTTCAGAATAGTTTACAAGGTTTTCTCCGTTATATAGAATTTCTCCATCAACAATTTTACCCGGAGGATCTGGAATTAGTTGCAGGATTGACATAGCACTTACGGATTTACCTGAACCTGATTCTCCGACAAGAGCAAGAGTTTCCCCTTCATAAACTTTATAACTAACTCCGTCACAGCCTTTTACCACACCATAGTCAGTATAGAAATATGTTTTCAACTCTTTTACTTCTAATATTGGTCTTTTATTCTCCATCAGAATTATTCACTCCTCACAATGGTTCTAATTTTTTTTGGATAAAACCCTGCTTTTGTCTTTATAAAAATCAAAATATATCTTAGTCCTTAAGTTTGGAATCAAGAGCATCTCTCAGTCCGTCTCCAAATAGGTTGAATCCGAATACTGTTAGCAGGATACATATTCCCGGAATAACGGACATCCAAAGGTTTATACCAAGGTATTGTTGACCAGAGGACAGCATCTGCCCCCATGATGGTGTAGGTGGCTGAATTCCAAGTCCTAGAAATGATAATCCTGCAACTGTGAGGATAATATCGCCTATTCTAAGTGTGGACAGTACGATAATTGGACCAATACAGTTTGGAAGGATATGCCTGGTAATTATATATGAATTTGGGATAGCCATAACTTTTGCCGCAGAGATGTAGTCCATCTCTTTTACTTGAAGAACCGAACTTCGAACTACACGGACAAACCCCATCACTCCCGTTAAGCTGACAACTATAATCAGATTAAATATTCCAGTCCCAAAGGCAGACATTAATACAATGGCAAGTAAAATAAACGGGATAGAGTTCCATATTTCTACAGCTCTCATGATGAAGTTATCAACTTTACCTCCATAATAACCAGCTAAAAGTCCAAGTACTGTACCAATTAAAGAGTTTATCATTACAGCAAGTACTCCGACTCCCATTGCCACTCTCGATCCGTAAAGTGTTCTTGAGAACAAGTCCCTTCCAAATTCATCTGTCCCTAACCAGTGAGCTTTTGATGGCCCTTGTGTCAGTGCAGACCAATCGATATTTATAGGGTCATGTGTTGCTAGGAACGGTGCCAACATAACGATATAAATCATCATTGTAATTATAACCAGTCCAAGCATGGAGTTCCTGTTTCTTTTTAATTTCTTAATAGCCATATCCCATTTTGATTTAATCTGATCTTGTTCCCTTCTTTTATCAGTCTTTAGCTTTTTAAGAAAGGCTAACAGATAAATTACTGTAAAAACCAGGAAACTTAATAGTGAAATTTTAGTATTAGTACTTTGAAAAGCTTTTGGTGAAAAAATAACAATACACAATAAATTTAAAGTTAAAAGAAATATATGTATAAAATTTTTCTTGATCAATATTTTCGCCTCCTAATCATAGCTGATTTGCGGATCAATAAATGCATATAAAATATCTACAAATAGATTAACAACAACATATATCCCCGCAAGCATAACTACAGCACCAAACACAAGAGGTTCGTCTCTTCTAAATACTGCATCAACAGCAAGTCTTCCAACTCCAGGCCATGAAAAAACAGTTTCTGTAAGTACAGCTCCTGCAAATATTGAAGCAACTTGGTTTCCTATATTTGTAACTATTGGAATCATAGCATTTTTTAATCCATGTGTAAGAATAATTTTCATTTTAGACAGTCCTTTTGCCTTTGCAGTCCTCATATAATCTTGGTTAATAACATCCAGCATAGCCGAACGTGTAAGACGAGTTGTAGATGACATAAGCACAAAGGATAATGAGATTCCGGGCAAAATGAAATGTTTGAATCCTTCTGCAGTCCAAATGTGTCCTCCAAATCCTGATGCAGGTAACCATGATAATTTAACAGCAAAAACATACATCAGAATAATTCCTGTAAAGAATACAGGAATAGATACCCCAAGGAGTGCCGTTGACATAGCTAAGTAGTCAAAAATTGAGTTCCGTTTTACAGCTGATATTATTCCAACAGGTACAGATATTGCAACAGCTAAGACTATAGCGAAGAATCCTAACTCGAGAGTTGCAGGTAGTCTCTTTGTGACAATCTTGAGAACATTGTCCTTATAATAAATTGAGTTTAATTCTCCTTTTAACAAGTTTGTCATCATCTTTACATACTGTATTGGTAAAGGTTTATCCAAACCGTATTTTGCATTAACTTCTATTATTGCCTGTTTAGTTGCATTTTCTCCCAAAAGAACTGTAGCAGGATCTCCCGGAGCAGCTTTCATTATTAAAAATATAATTAATGAAGCAGAGAATAAAATAACTACAAGCATAAAAAGTCTTCTGATAATATAATTAGCCATTGCCTTACTCCTTTATGATAAATTGTAGTATTGAAAAGCAAAAAATTTACACGGGAAACCAGAAAAATACTATGTAATTGAAGGTTTTATGGCTTTAAATAAGCAGAATTCATTATTTTTATTTTCTAATTTTTGCTATAAAAAGAGAGCTGCTTAAAAAAGCAGCCCCTTAGATAAATTTATTTAATATCTACATTATTTTTAGGTGTATATAAATAGATATAACCCTGAGGCGAAGGTTCGAAGTTAGTAACTTTTTTAGTATGAACTATAGTAATGTTTTTGAAGATTAATGGAATATGAACGTAATCTGTAGCTATTGCCTGTCTCATTGCTTCAACATAGGCCTTTTCTCTAACAGATTGATCAGCAGTACTTCTTCCTAATTCTAAAGCTTCATCAACTGTTTTATTTGAGTATGCGGATCTATTTTGTGTACCTGCATCTGTATGAAATAATGCGTATGTCCATCTATCAGGATCAGGAGCGGACCCCCAACCAAGTAAGTAGATACCAGCTTTACCACCCTCTGTTGAAGGTAATAATGTACCAAACTCAAGAGTTTGAACTTGCGGCTTAAATCCGTATTTAACTAAGCTTGATGCCATTGCAGTTGCAATTTTTGATCTAAATGCATCTTGTGGAGATAAGATAGGAATTTCCATTCCCTCTTTTAATACTCCTTCAGCCTTCAACTCATCAAATAAAGCTTTCGCTTTTGCTTCATCGTATGGAAGTGCTTTAGACTTCATGTATCTTTTATCGTTAGCAAATACTACAGGCGGAATCCATGAATAAGCTCTTGATCCAGTAACACCGTATATTCCTTTAATTGCATTTTCAAAATCTGTTGCATAGTAGATCGCTTTTCTGAATCGTACATCTGAATATGGCTTTTGGTTATCTGAGAATCCAACATATTGGAAAGATAAACCTGGAGTTTGCTTAACTTCAAATTCAGAATCAGATTGAAATTTTGTAATATCTTGTGGCAATAGTCCTTCTGCTAAGTCTACTCCGCCAGATTTTAATTCTACCGCAATAGTTTCAGCCTTAGGAATCGGTCTGAATATTGCTTTATCAATATTTGCCGGTCCTCTGAAGTAATCATCAAATTTAACCAAAGTAATGTGATCATCAGGTACCCACTCTTGAAATTTAAATGGTCCAGTACCAACTGGAGCTCTGTCAAATGCTTCCATTCCAACTTTTTTTACATGTTCAGAAGGAAGAATACCAAATTGAGGTGACCCGACTAATTGCATAAATGACGCATATACATTTTTTAAAGTAAATTTAACTGTATAATCATCAACTGCTTCAACTTTTTCTAATTCATTTAAATATTGTTTCCCAGGCGATCCGTTTTTAGGATTGTTAATTTCCTCATAGGTATAAACAACATCTTTTGCCGTAAGTTCAGTACCATCGTGGAATTTAACACCTTTTCTTAAGTGGAATGTGTAAGTTTTTCCATCTTTAGATATTTCCCATTTTTCAGCCAATCCCGGAGCAGCATCTGAAACACTGTCTTTATAGCTTACTAAAGTGTCAAAGATGTTTGCTGAGAACATTTCACCAGTTAAGTCTGTGACAATAACCGGATTAAGGCTTGTAGCGTCCTTTTCAATAGCAATTTTTAATACCTTTTCTTTTGGAGCTTCTGCAGTCTTAGCATTCTCCTCTTTGTTACCTCCGCATCCTACTAATATTAAAACAAGTAAGATTGTTAGAGATAATAGTTTCATTTTTTTCAACATGAAATCCCCCCATTTTTCTTAAAACTTTATATTTAAAATTTATAGCCACTTAATTAACAATAGAGTACAAACTATAGTTTTTCTACAAATTTCATGAATAAACGAATCATGTCTTGATTTCCACGAGTAGCCATCATTTCAGGATGCCACTGTAAACCTATCATGAAATGATCTTTTAGAACGGACTCGAATCCTTCTATAATACCGTCAGTTGATTTTGCAGTTACTTTGAACGAATCAGCCAAAACCCTAACAGCCTGATGGTGAAATGAATTTATCCAAATCTCTTCACCGTAGAGTTCTTGCAATATTGAATTTTCTTCAATTTGAACCTTATGAGTTGCAAGAGCCTGGTTTTTTCCCTGCTGATGTTTTAATATTACTTTTTCCTCGCAATAAGACAAATCTTGGTATAAAGAACCTCCTGAAACTACATTCAGAATTTGACTTCCTCTGCAAATTCCCAAAATAGGAATCTTTAGCTCCAGGGCTTTTCTGGCTAACAACACGTCAGCCTCATCTCTCTCAGGAGTAATATCTCCACATTTATCAAGAACCTCTTCGCCATAAAATTTTGGTGAAAAATCCTCACCACCAGATAAAATTATTCCATCAAGAGTTTTTAATATTTCTTCCATCATCTCTTCATTTGCGATACATGGTACCACAAATGGAATAGCCCCAGCCAAAATGACAGCATTCATATAGTTGTTTGCAACACAGGTCATTTTGTAATCATTAAAAGTTTTATTATTAATATACAAGCCTGCTGATATACCAATTTTTTTCATAAGAAACACCACACCTAAACATATCTTTATTTTATATTACCTATCTGAATAATTCATAATGTTTATATTAGCACAAGTTAAATAATTAATGAAGTTAAATCACAGTAAATTATAAGTTTATTATCCAAAACTGTAGTAGAACAGTTACCTAATTATTCGGCAGTAAAAATTCATCAATTATTTTGTTTATCTTACTTATATCAGTGCTAATTTCTTCTTTCTTTGAATATGCTATCCTCTTTAACTTTATGACTTTAAAACAAAACTTTTTTGTTCTGGTTGCAAATATTGCTCACAGTCTTAATCCACTTATGAATACCACAGAAAAAAATCATAAAAATTCCTGCATGACTAGTTAATTTATTGTCTGCAGCTTAGTTGTTTTAATAAGCTACAATTTCTTATCTAAACTAACAATCAAGGAATACTAAGGTTTTTTGTTTAAATCCATCTTTATGATTCCTTTAAATTTAGAATCGTTTCTCTCTAACTCATAAGGTTGACCTGCTAATATAGGTTGCTTTATTAAGAATTCATCTATCATTTTCATATCCGCTTCTGAAAGTTTCAACTCAAATATTTTTTGGTTAGATTCAATATGTCTGCTGCTCCTAGTACCTATAATAATCGCTGCTATGGCTTTCTTTTCGAGGATATATCTCGAAGCAATATTAGAGATGCTTGCATTATACTTTGCCGCTATCTTTTTTAATATATTTAATAGCTCCTGAAATGCATCCCACCCTATACTCTCCTCTATTACTTGAAGATATTTTACTTGGGAACGGGTCTCTGCTGCTGTTGCCTTGCTCATTCCAAGATACTTATCACTAATTAATCCACCACTTATAGTTCCATAGCATATTTGTGTAATATTTTTACCAGTACAATAGTCTAAAAAACCTTTTTCCACCCTTCTCTCAATAACTGAATATTGACTTTGGCAGGAGACTATATCTACACCTGCATCCACAATTTTAGATAAGTGTTTTTCATCAAAATTAGTAACCGAGATATTTCTGATTTTCCCCTTTTTCTTCAAGGTTTCCAGGTCCATTGCTGTTTCTACAAAACCTTCTATATTATAGTCCCACCAGTGAAACTGCACCATATCAAGAGTATCTCTTTTCAACCTCTTTAGACTTCTATCGATTATAGCTTCCGTATCTTCAAACTTCAAGTTACTCAGTTTATTAACATCTGGAACATACTTTGTATGTATCTGAATATCTTCTGATCTTAATGAACTATGTGTTTTTAATTGTGTGGAAAAATCACCTAAAAATTCCTCGGTACCAGTGTATATATCAGCACAATCAAAAGTAGTAAATCCCTTTTCCACCAATTGAGTAAATGCATTTAATATATCTTTAAAGTCTAATTTGTTACCTAAACTGTGCCCATCACTTAATTGCCAACAACCATTTATTACCCTACTAATAGAATAATCTTTTGTTAACGAATATCTTTCTATATTCACTTATTATTCATCTCCCTTAATTGGAACAATTGTACAATCATTATGACTAAATTCTCTCTTATCTATTCTAGTTATTTTAAATCTCCCACCACAATGAGGATCAGGACATGCGATCACACTGTCACTTAACATCCAGTCATTTTTATGAAGCTCTCTTTGTTTTGCTGGAAGTAGTGGTAATATAGCTGCAAGAGAATACATCGAAAACCTATTATTCTCCGGAAAGACTAAATCTTCACCAATTACTAGAAAGTAGTCACCTACATTATGCTTACAAACCATATCTTTATCCCCCTGTATCACCTCTACTTTCAAGTCATACAGAGTGAAAATGTCATCTCTATTCATCTATTATCTCTCCTTACTTTAAGTTTTATAGTTTATTGCATCATCCTTCAGTTTTTACTACTTTTTCATATTCAATTTCGTATATTCTTCCCCAACCTGTTAACACAGAGAAACATAAAACAACGAAGAGTACCATTGGATATATTAGCCCTCCAGCCACAGCTGCTGGACTTAATCCACTAAGGGCAGCTGTAATAAATACAAAAACACTTAAAAATGGTAGGCTCACTGGCAGCGAATTAGCAAATCCATCTATTAGATTAGCTCTACGATAAGGATGAATATTCTTTTCCCTTCCAAGTTCGTCAGCTATAGGACCAAATGTCAGTATTGAGGCACTGGTTACTCCTCCAAAAAATGCTGTGATTAAACATATTCCAACGGCTATTGCTATTTCTGTACCCATTACCGTATTAGCCAATCTCGAGTTAGAGATACCATTTATAACTTTTTCCATACTTCCTGCTCTACGCAATACCCCCATAACTCCAAAAACAGATATAACAAGAGTAACTGTCCCCATCATCTCTTTTACACCGGTTGGCAAGAAACCTGTAACATGATTTCCAAGCTCTGAAGATGAAGCAAAGAGACTATCTATTGTAAATATACCAGTAACCAAACCTGTTACTATGCCTACTACCAATCCATATGAAATAGATCTAAAAATATCTTTTGTTTTAATGGCAGTTAGTAATAATACTGTTATAGGTATTAACATAAATAATGGCTTAGGACTACCTGTTATTTGATTGATACTTTCTCCTTGCATGTTATCTGACAGCAAGACAAATAGTACTAGAGATATTATTCCTGCTACCAGTGAGTATTTAAATCTTGATGCAACAACTCCTGCAATTTCTGTAGGTCTACCATCTTTATAAGATTGTGTTGAAGCAGAAGCAATTGTGGTATCTGATATAGGTGCTAAGTTGTCACCAAATATGCACCCAGAAGTAATTGCACCAGCCAGAAACACTGGACTTATTCCAAGCTCTACTCCTGAAGCATAAAATATTGGAAATGCTGCAAACATTGTTCCTATAGATGAACCAGTTGCTGTGGCAATAATGCATGATGTAACAAATACAAAGCCAATAAACGGGCCTCCCCTTAAACCTACTGTATTTGCTATCCAGATGAATCCTTCTGAGATATTGCTGTCCTTCATCATCTGGGCAAACATCCCAATTATAAATAAAACAACAACAATAGTAACAGAATTTTCTGATGCGATCTCCTTTATAACCCCATCCCAATATGCTTTAAAATCTTTTGCAAAGAAGCCTCCTATTATAATTCCTAAAAAACCTCCCATAGCCAGTGCATGCATATCAAATGATAAAAGTACGACAAATAATAATATGCATGTACCGAAAAACACTAATGCCGGAATGAAAGACATCTTCCATCCCCCGTAAAATTCAATTTTTTTCTCTTCCATAAAACCCTCCCCCTATGTGATTATAAAATAAAAATTCTTACC
>NZ_JBFHGC010000011.1:0-13613 GCF_041583315.1 Ilyobacter sp.
AACCTGACAAACTGCGATATGAGTGACCCTCTCCATGAAGATCATGACAGTCCTGTTCCGGGGATAACCCACAGATATCCAGACAGGGTACTATTACTTGTGAGTAATGTCTGCTCCATGTACTGCAGACACTGCACGAGAAAAAGAAAAGTAGGGGATATCGACAACATCCCTGATAAAGACATTATCATGAACGGAATAGAATATATCAGAAACCATCCTGAAATCCGTGACGTATTGCTATCAGGGGGAGACCCGTTTTTATTGAGTGATGATTATCTGGACTGGATCCTGTCCGAGATAAAAAAAATACCTCATGTTGAAGTTATAAGAATCGGTACAAGGACTCCTGTGGTACTGCCTCAGAGGATAACCGAGGATCTAATAGGTGTTTTAAAAAAGCACCATCCCATATGGATTAATACGCATTTCAACCATCCCAAAGAATTTACAGAGGAATCTATTGAATCAGTTATAAAACTAGCTGATGCAGGAATCCCTTTAGGAAACCAGTCAGTTCTTTTGGCAAGAGTCAATGACTGCCCTAAAATCATGAAAAAACTGGTTCACAAACTTGTTTCAAACAGGATTCGTCCTTATTATCTTTATCAGTGTGATCTTTCAGAAGGACTTAGTCACTTTAGAACCCCTGTGGGAAAAGGAATAGAAATTATTGAAAGTCTTATTGGGCACACAAGCGGTTTTGCAATTCCAAGGTATGTCATAGATGCACCTGGTGGAGGTGGTAAGATACCGGTCATGCCTAGTTATCTGATATCATGGTCTCAAAACAAAGTGATACTCCGTAATTATGAGGGGGTTATTACAACCTATAGAGAACCTGATAATTATAAAACCCAGCTGTGTGACGATGACTGTGACAATTGCAATCTCCACTTAAATCTTGACGGAGTAGTTGACTATAATAGTGTGGGAATAACCAAGCTTTTATCTGACAATAACGAAGATATATCTCTCACACCTAACAATAATGAGAGAGTAGAAAGAAGAGATTCTGAAGACATAGAAGAAAAAGATAAAATAGAAGAAATTTCAAACTCTCTTATACATCACGGAAAAAATAACGACAGAATATATCTTATGAAACTTGACAATAAAGATATTACTACCATATTTAATGATCTTTACAATCTCGCCTACAAAAATAGATACGGTAAAATTATCGCCAAGGTCCCTACAAATTCCTATGGTTATTTCTTAGAAAATGACTATACCAGAGAGGCTCATATCCCTTCTTTTTTTAAAAACGGTGAAAACCTGTACTTCATGTCAAAATATCTTGACGAAAACAGAAAAATCGAATCTGATGAAAAAATAGTTGAAAATGTACTCTATGATTCCAAAAATACAGAGACTTTAAATGATAGAAAGCTGGCAAATAAGTTTAAAATCCGTGTATGTGGTCACAACGACATTGAAGAGATGGCATCTCTCTATGAAAAAGTCTTTGAAACCTACCCTTTCCCTATACATGATGACAGCTACCTTGCAGAGACTATGAAAGACAATGTCATATATTTTGGCGTATGGGACGATAACAATAAACTTATCGCTCTTTCGTCTTCAGAAACAGACAAGGAAAGTCTGACTTCTGAAATGACTGACTTTGCCACTAGTCCTGAGTATAGAAAAACAGGACTAGCCAGTTTACTGCTTAAAGCAATGGAAGTGGAGCTGAAGAAAAGAAATTTCAGGATACTTTATACCATCGCCCGTGCAAAATCTCACGGTATGAACAAAGCTTTTTCTAAAAATGGATATGAATACACAGGCACATTGATTAATAACACCAACATATTTGGTAATATAGAAAGCATGAACGTCTGGTATAAAAACATCCTTTAAAACAAAACTTAAACAATAGAATTTTTCTGAGAATATTAATATCATTAAATTTAAAATTTTTAGAAACCTGTTAAAATATCATAAAATGATTTTTAACAGGTTTTTATTATGTTACAAAAAAAAATAACGAACGCTGTAAAATACTTTCTTTATTTTTTTCAAAAAACAGTAAAATTTTATTTGTTTTGTGATAAAAAAAATAAAAAAATAAAAAAATTTTTTAGATATAAACACTAGTATTTCCAGTGTTTTAAAAGGAATTCTTGTCAATTGAAACTTTCAAATCATGGCTTTTTATAATATTTTAAAAATACCGATTGACTATTAGAAAGAAAAGGAATAGAATGTCTCGTCCAGCTGAAAGGGACATATCAAAATTCTTTTTTTAAAAGATAATTTTATCCTGTGTAGTAAATAAATATTATGTAGATAGTTTTATTTAAATTCACTTATAAATTTAGTAAAAAACATCATCAGTCAGATGATAAAAAAGGAGGAGATATGACTAAGTTAAATCAAAACATGACCCCGCTATTTTCTACATTGAAAGATGTATATGCAGAGAGAGGAATCGTCCCCTTTCACGTACCGGGTCACAAAAAGGGTGCAGGAATGGATAAGGAGTTTTTTGACTTCATAGGCAAAAATGCTTTTTCCATAGACGTTACTATTTTTAAAATGGTAGACGGACTGCATCAGCCAAAAAGCTGTATAAAAGAAGCTCAGGATCTTGCTGCCGATGCTTACGGAGTAAAGAAAAGCTTTTTCGCAGTTAATGGTACATCTGGTGCTATCCAGGCAATGATCATGTCAGTTGTAAAATCAGGAGAGAAAATTCTTGTTCCGAGAAATGTTCATAAATCTGTGACCGCAGCTATAATTCTAAGTGGTGCAGAACCTATCTATATGAACCCTGAGATTGATGACGACTTGGGAATTGCACATGGTGTGAAACCTGAAACAGTTGAAAATATGCTAAAACAGCATTCTGATATAAAAGCTGTACTTATAATAAATCCTACATATTACGGTGTCGCCACAGATATCAAGAGAATTGCTGATATTGCACACAGCTATGATATACCTCTGATTGTAGACGAGGCTCACGGACCACATCTTCACTTTCACGAAGACCTGCCTATCTCTGCAGTAGATGCAGGAGCAGATATCTGTGCTCAGAGTACTCACAAAATAATTGGTGCCCTCACTCAGATGTCACTTTTACATGTAAATTCTGACAGAGTTGACCAAAACAGAGTACAGCAGATACTCAGTCTTCTACATACAACTTCACCTTCATACATATTAATGGCGTCTCTTGACTGTGCAAGAAGACAGATTGCCACAGAAGGAAGAGAATTACTTACTAGAACCATTGGCCTTGCTCATAAACTGAGAAGCCAAGTAAATAAAATTCCTGGAATTTCATCTTTCGGAATAGAGATTGTGGGAAGAGAGGGTATCTATGCCTTTGACCCTACTAAATTAACAATAACTGCCAGAGACCTTGGTTTGACTGGGTTTCAGCTAGAGACATTATTAGTGGATGAATACAATATACAAGTCGAATTATCTGACTACTATAATGTACTTGCTTTGATCACCTTAGGTGATTCTGAAGAAAGTATTAGCAAGCTTAGTGATGCCTTGACTTCCATAAGCGAAAGGTTCTTCGGTAAAGATGAGATTAATAGAAAATCTCTTAAAATGCCTGCTATTCCTGAAGCTGTACTTATCCCAAGAGAAGCTTTTAACAGTGAAAAGAACAAAGTTCTCTTCGCTGAAAGTGAAGGTAAAATCTGCGGAGAGCTAATAATGGCATATCCTCCTGGAATACCTATTATATGTCCTGGTGAAAGAATAACTGAAGATATAATAGAACATATAAAAGAACTTAAAGAAGCCGAACTGCACATTCAGGGAATGGATGATCCTGAACTTGAATATATAAATGTAATCGAAGAAGAAGATGCAGTATATATCTATACAGAAAAAATGAAAAATCAGCTCTTTGGTGTCCCTCTGAATCTAGGAGCAAACAAAACAGGAATCGAATTCGGACTAGAAGCCCTTTGGGACAACTATCCTGATGTATTCGATGAAATGGAAGTTATTGAGATTGAAAGACAGAAAGAGGATTTCTCTGTTCAGAATCTTAGATATAAAAATACAATTCTTGATACGTGTGAGAGAGTCGCTCATACTGTAAACATGGCTGTAAAAGACGGTTATAGACCTATCACAATAGGTGGAGACCACTCTATCGCTCTAGGAACTATATCAGGAGTAGCCAAAGAAAAAAATATAGGGGTTATCTGGATGGATGCCCACGGGGATATGAATACCAACGAGACTACTCTCACAGGAAATATCCACGGAATGCCTCTTGCTCTGCTACAGGGTATAGGGGACACGGACCTATGCAACTGCTTCTTTGATGGTCCAAAAATAAAAAGTGAAAACGTTGTATTATTTGGTGTAAGAGACCTTGATGAGCAGGAAAGAGAAATTATAAATAAGACCGGAGTAAAGGTAGTATTCTATGATGAGATCGCTCAAAGAGGTATAGATGTGGTGCTCGATGAAATCAAAGAGTACTTAGAAGTAGATAACTTACACATAAGTTTCGATATAGATGTTCTTAATCCTGAATATGCTCCTGGAGTCAGCCTCCCAGTAAGAGGTGGATTTACTCCTGACGATATATTCCATAGTTTCAAATATTTATTTAAAAATTATACTATAACCTCTGTGGATATAGTAGAATTCAACCCGATTTATGACAGAAACAGTAAAACAATGGAGTTTGTAAAAGAGCTCACTGAGTATGTCAAAAATCCTGATTAAGTTGCTACACAAAATTAATTATAAAATTCTGGAGGTTTCAAAATGAAAAAATTCTTAACTATCGCATTACTTGCTATCACTATGGTTGCTTGTGGACAAAAAGAACAGGCACCAGTTGAGCCAGTTCAAACTGAAGTAACTACTGAAGCTGCTGCTGAAGTAACTACTGAGACTACTGAAGTAGTAGCAGAAGAAGCTACTGAAGTAACTACTGAAGCTGCTGCTGAAACTACATCTAAGTAATCGATAGTGTATAAAAAAACTGGGGCTCATGCCTCAGTTTTTTTATACCTAAAATACAGCTCATCACTATAAAATATAAATTTTAATTTAATATCCAACATGTATAATTTTTTTAAAAAAATCCCCATGAAAAGTTAAGTTCTCTGAACTTCATTTTCCATGGGGATTGTCTGTTTCATTTAACCTTATTTTAGTGCTTCAATAATTAGATAAATTTGCTTCTCTTTACATAATTTAAATCATTACCGTTAACAAATAAAACACTTCCATTTTTTATAGTGTCTATAATCTCTGGTGAAAGCTTTTCCGGCAGTGCAGGACAGCCCCAGCTTCTACCCAATCTTCCGCTGGTCTTTATGAAGTCAGGATTTGCATAATCTGCAGCGTGGATAACTATCGCTCTCTTTCTTGCATTATCGTTTATTCCTTCTTCAAGACCTTCTAACCTCAGAGAATAACCTTTGCTTCCTACATAGGTTTCATCTGTAAGAAAAAAACCTACTGAACTTTTGTGAGAATCGATATTATTTGAAAATTTTTCAGCAAAAACATCACCTGTTTTTGCTCCGTGAGCAACATAAGTTTCGTAGAGTAACTTTTTGTTTTCAATATCCAGTACAAAAAATCTTTGTTCGGTGGATGGTTTTGTAAAATCGATAATGGTTAGAATACTGGCATTTTTCTTTTCCTTTATCTTTTTGTACCCAACTATAGCATTTTTAAAAATTTCAAAACTAACCTTTTCTTTCAGGTTAATTTTAGCATACAGATCTTTTAAATCAAAGTCGTTGGGAGTAAAAGCATAAGAAGTAGAGGATAACAACAAACTTAAAAGAACTATAAACTTAATCATTTTCTTTCTCATAAGTACCTCCTGATAATTGTACGATGGATAAGTTCCAATTATATTATAGCTTTTTTTTTAAAAATCAAAAAGATTTTTTTTTAAATCCACTAAAAATTTTGATAAAGAAATTTAAAAAACAACTTTTAAAAAATTAATATTTTTAATTATATAATTATTTTACAGAGTTTTTTACTAAATGAATATGTATAATATTTTAAATAAACTAAATTATATTTTTAAATATCCATTTATTATAGGACTTTATTTCTAAAGTGTTTACCCCTATACATTATTTTTTCAGACAGACTATTCATTTTTGTTAGAAAAAATGAATAGTCTATTTTTAGTTTCTCAACTCAACTTTTTATCACTGGAGAAGAATCAAGATCAAAAGGGTTCTTTCTGTATGATAAAGAAAAAAGATAAGGGTAACTTTTTCTCAAATGATTCATATGCTGAATCCATTGAAGTTTTATCTCTGAGTACGCCCTATCCAGATCTCCAGTAAGATGTTGATAATCCTCTTTTGGAAGATCCATAAGACTGTCTCTGCACCTCAATTCTTCAGCTAAGTGGAAAGAGGACCATAAAAGATCTGTAAAACTCTCGTGTTCCATTAAGTTTGGATTCTCAAGAAATCTTAATAAAAGGTTTCTTTTCTCTTCTAGAAATAAACTCAATTTTTCCCAATCAACTTTTTCATAACTAAATTTACTTTTGTGGGACTCGAGAACCCCGCATATTTTGTCAAATTCTTCTTTTGATGAATGATCTGTTACAGAAAGCTGGGGCTGTATTTTTCCAATCTCCTCATCCGTACTTGAAAGCATCTGAAGAAACTCTGTCCCCACTTCACTATAAAATACCCCTATAACCATATTTAATTTTTCCATCCGTTCCTTTTTCTCTTTAGATTCTAAAACCCTGTGAATAATCAGACTAACCAAGAGAACCTCAATGAATAAAAATGCGATATCCTCTATTAAAAAAACAAAAATATGATGTGCATCTTTAAATAAAAAATATTCTAAAAGATAAAAAGATACTGACAGCATTATCAGTAACAACCCCACATAAAATTTCCAGCTTAAACGCTTCAACTTGTTCATCCCCCCTATACTTTATATAAAACTTGTCTTTAAACAGAAATCTTTGATACTTCTTTCCCCAAAGATCTTAAACATTCTAGCACAGGTTAAAATAAAATTCTATTTCAGAATAGATTTCATTTATAGATATCTGAAAGTTTCAGTAAGCCTATACACTCCATTTTTATTAAACTTTTAAAATTATTGTATACTAAAAAATATATAATTTATTCAGAAATCATACTTTTTTTTAAGTAACTATCCCATAAAAGTAGTCTTTAATTGTAAGTATATAAAGAATAAATTTTATTTTATCTGGAAATATCTTTATGATAGTGTGTAGGACTATTTTTAATTGGTCTAGTGAACTTTCAATAAAATTTATGCAGAAGAACTGACCTATTCAAGTTTAGTTAGCTGCATATTTTTTATTAAGTTATTAGAACTATATATTTTTTTTAGAAGGGAGAGAAGTAAATGGGTAGGTTTATAATAAAACGTATGATACAAATGTTCATTACCCTGTATCTTGTAGTCACGGCTACTTTCTTTTTGATGCACGCCATACCTGGAGGTCCTTTTACAAGGGAAAAACCTCTGCCGCCTGCAGTTATAAAGGCACTTGAAGAAAAATTCAAGTTGAATCAGCCTCTGCACATGCAGTATTTTGATTATGTCAAAGGGGTCTTCACTTTTGATTTCGGACCATCATTCCAAAAGGTAGGTGTAGATGTAACCGATATGATTCTTGAGGGCCTTCCAGCCTCTGCAAAAATAGGGATGCTGGCAGTATTGGTGGTTCTGCTTATCGGAATTCCTCTTGGTATTATATCAGCACTGAAGCAAAATAAGTGGGAGGATTATGTAGTAACCATTCTGGCCACAATTGGTGTAACTATTCCTAGTTTTGTTGTAGCTACATTAATTATATATGTATTCAGTGCCAAGCTTCAGATACTTCCGTCTTTCGGACTTAAGACCTGGAAACATTTTATCGGACCAGTCATTGCTCTCAGCGGATTTTCTCTTGCCTTTGTTGCAAGGCTTACTCGTTCGAGTATGCTTGAGGTTCTGCAACAGGATTATATAAGGACAGCGAGGGCTAAGGGCTTGTCTGAATTCGTGGTAATAGGAAAACACGCACTTAAAAATGCTCTTATTCCTGTCATTACTTATGTAGGTCCTATGATCGCTAGTATCCTCACAGGATCGTTTGTAATTGAGAAAATTTTTGCCATCCCTGGGATGGGGAAATATTTCGTAGAAAGTGTAGGTAACAGAGATTATACAGTAATAATCGGTGTAACTGTATTCTATGCAGCTTTCTATATTATTATGGTCTTTATAGTGGATATCATATACGGTATCATAGATCCGAGAATAAAACTGCATGATTAGGAGGGAGTCATTTAATGGATAACAGATGGGAAAGAGTTCCTAAAGAAAGCCTTGAAAAAGAAAAAGTTGTCAGACCCAGCCTGACTTATTGGCAGGATGCCTGGAGAAGACTAAAACAAAATAAACTTTCCATGATTGGTTTAGTTACAATAATCTTATTGTTTATTGTCGCAATTTTTGGACCGATAGTTTCAAAATTTAGCTACGAAGATCAAAATCTGAATCTTGGAAATATACCACCTAGATTTGAAATCTATAAAGTAGATGACAACAATTTCTTTTATGTCCACTCAGAATATAAACTGATCTCTGTATCAGAAAAAGGTGAGCTTTTTGATATGATCACTCCTGTGAAAGATGACTTCATAGGTCTGAAAAAAGAGTATGAAATAGACGGAAACAAAGTTGTTTTAGATTTTAAAAACGCAAAAAACGCAAAGGATAACCCGGATATAAAAAAATATCAGGTATTTGTAAATGGTAAAGAAACTGAAGCATTGAAAAAAGTCCTTAACAAGACTTATATTTTTGGAAGTGACGCTCACGGAAGAGACCTCTTCATAAGAGTCTTATACGGAGCTAGAATTTCACTTACTGTAGCTGTTATGGCTACTATGGTAAACTTCTTTGTTGGAATACTATATGGTGGTATTTCCGGTTATATAGGTGGTCGTACAGATTCACTTATGATGAGATTCATAGACCTTATAAGCACAATACCTCTGCTTCTTTATGTAATCCTTCTCATGGTAATCATAGCTCCAGGTCTCAAAACCATTATTTTGGCCATGGGTATCACCTACTGGGTAGGTATGGCAAGGATAGTAAGAGGACAGGCTCTTTCCATAAAGGGGCATGAGTATGTCCTTGCAGCTAGGACTCTAGGGGCCAGCAATGCCAGAATACTGATAAGGCATATTATTCCAAATGCATTGGGACCTATCATTGTTTCACTAACTATGATGATACCAAGTGCAATATTTACGGAATCATTCCTCAGTTTTATTGGTCTTGGAGTATCTGCTCCTCAAGCATCTTGGGGTACTCTTGCAAGTGATGCCCTAGGTGGATTAAGGTCATATCCTTACCAGCTTATATTTCCATCTCTGGCCATCAGTATAACCATGCTTGCATTTAATTTCCTGGGAGACGGATTGCGTGATGCTCTGGATCCTAGACTACGTAAATAGATAAGGGGTGTTTTGATTTGTCGGATAAATTATTAGAGTTAAAAAATGTAAAAACCTCTTTTTACACTCATCTTGGAGAAGTCCAGGCTGTAAGAGGAGTGAGTTATCATCTTGAAAGAGGTGAGGCTCTCGGTATTGTAGGAGAATCTGGTAGTGGTAAAAGTGTTACTTCTATGTCAGTAATGGGGCTTCTTCAGCACCCGGGAAAAGTTAAAGAAGGTGAAATTTTCTTTAAGGGAGAGGACCTTCTGAAGAAAAACGGTAAAGAGATGATGGCTATCAGAGGTAATGAGATTGCCATGATATTTCAGGATCCCATGACATCTTTGAACCCTGTATACACTATAGGGGATCAGATCATGGAGGCTATAAAAATACATCAGAAAGTTTCAAAAGACGAAGCCAGAAAGAAAGCAATAGAAATGCTTACTTTGGTTGGAATCCCAGATCCAGAGAGCAGAGTAGACAATTATCCACACGAATTTAGTGGTGGTATGAGACAAAGAGCGATGATAGCAATTGCCCTTTCTTGTAAACCGGACCTGCTCATAGCAGATGAACCGACTACTGCTCTTGATGTTACAATACAGGCTCAGATACTAAAGTTAATGAAAGATCTAAAAGAAAAAATAAATACATCTATTATACTTATCACTCACGACCTCGGAGTAGTGGCTGACGTATGTTCTAGAGTTATTGTTATGTACGGAGGATTGATAATGGAGGAAGGGACTACAGAAGAGATCTTCTATAGACCAAAGCATCCCTATACAATGGGGCTCTTGAAATCTATCCCAAAACTTGTAGAGGAAGAGAGGCTTGTTCCTATAGACGGTACTCCTCCGGATCTTCTGAAGCCGCCGTCAGGCTGTCCTTTTGCAGCTAGATGTGACTACGCTATGAACATCTGCTTGGAAGAAAAACCAGATTACTATTCTTCTAGTGTGAACCACAGGGCTATGTGCTGGCTTCTTGATGAAAATGCTCCACATGTAGAAGTAGATACTGGGGTAAGAAGGGGGGCTAAATAAGTGTCTGATATAAAAAAGGAAGATATACTTTTAGAAGTAAAGAACTTAAAGAAATATTTTGAGTCGAAAAAAGGTTTCTTTGGAAAAAAAATCCAGCAAGTAAAAGCTGTGGATGATGTGAGTTTTTATATAAAGAAAGGTGAGACCTTCGGACTGGTGGGCGAATCCGGATGTGGTAAATCAACTACCGGAAGAACTCTCATAAGACTTTATGATGTGACCGGAGGAAACATCATTTTTGACGGGCAGGATATCAGCAGTCTAAAAGAAAAAGACCTGAAGCCCTTTAGAAAAAAAATCCAGATGATATTTCAAGACCCATATGCATCGCTCAACACCAGAATGACCGTTGCAGACATTGTAGGAGAACCATTAGATATTCACGGTCTTGCAAAAGGTCAGGACAGACAAAACAGAATATATGAACTCCTGGAAAAGGTAGGCCTCAGCAAGGACCACGCCAGCAGATATCCCCATGAATTCAGTGGAGGTCAGAGACAGAGAATCGGTATAGCCAGGGCTCTTGCAGTAAATCCTAAGTTTATAATCTGTGATGAACCTATCTCTGCCCTGGATGTATCCATACAGGCACAGGTAGTAAACATGCTTGAAGACCTTCAGAAGGAATTGGGACTTACTTATCTTTTCATCGCCCATGATCTTTCCATGGTAAAACATATCTCTGACAGAATAGGGGTAATGTACCTTGGTAAAATGGTCGAAGTAGCAGAAAGTGACGAGCTGTATGAAAAGCCGGCTCACCCCTATACCCAGGCACTTCTGTCCTCTATCCCCATCCCAGACCCTGAGCTGAATGCTCAGATGGAGAGAGAGATTCTAGAGGGAGATGTCCCTAGTCCTCTGAACCCACCTAGCGGATGCAGATTCAGAACCAGATGTAAGTACGCTAAAGATATATGCTCACAGGAAGAACCGCTTTTACAAGAAGTCGCTCCTGGACATATGGCAGCTTGTCATTTTGCAAAGGATTTTTACAAAAATAAGTAGTTCACTGTTAAACAAATTAACATAAGGGAGGAAAAACATTGAAGAAAAGATTTATGATGTTAGGAATTTTACTATTATCACTTCTCATGGTAGCATGCGGTGGTAAAAAAGACGCGTCAAAAGGAAAAGATGCAGAGCAGGTACTTGTATTCAACCTTGGAGCCGAGCCAAAAACTGTAGACCCACAGCTAAACTCAGCAACTGACGGAGGTATCGTTATCAACAATACTTTCGAAGGTCTTATGAGAATGAATGCTGAAGGTATGCCAGTTCCTGGTACAGCAGAATCATATGAAGTATCTGAAGACGGTACAGTTTACACATTCCATATCAGAGAAAATGCTAAATGGTCTGATGGTCAGCCTGTAAAAGCTTCTGATTTTGAATATGCTTGGAAGAGAGCCCTCAACCCTGCAGTTGCTGCTGAATACTCTTTTCAGCTATATTACATCAAAGGTGCTCAGGAGTACTTTGAAGGAAAAGCTCCATTAGGTGATGTCGCTATAAAATCTGTAGACGATAAAACTTTAGAAGTTACACTTGTTGGTCCTACTCCATACTTCCTGGCTCTTACTACATTCTATACTTACATGCCTGTAAGAGAAGATGTTGTTGCCAAGAAACCTGAAGGTTGGGCAAAAGACACAACTATTGCTGTTTCAAACGGACCTTTCGTAATCAGCGAATATGCTCCTTCAAGCAAAATAGTTCTTCTTCCAAATGAAAATTACTGGAATAAAGAAAACGTAAAGCTGGATAAAATAATTTTTGAAGAGATAGTAGATCAGACTACTGCCCTTACAGCTTATGAAAATGGAGAAGTAGATGTCCTTAGAGAAGTTCCTCAACAGGATATCCCTAGACTTCAGCTTGAAGATTCTACTTTCTCAATAGCTCCGTTTTTAGGAACTTACTACTATATTTTCAACGTGAACAAGGAACCAACTAATGACGTAAATGTAAGAAAAGCTTTAACATATGCAATAGACAGAAAAGCACTTGTTGAGCAGGTTACAAAAGGCGGACAACAGCCTGCCACTGGATTCGTTCCCACTGGTCTTTTTGATTCAGAAGGAAAAGATTTCAGGGCAACTGCTGGAGACTTTGGTATCAGCACAACAGCTGATATTGCAAAAGCAAAAGAATATCTTGCAAAAGCCGGCTATGCTGACGGTAAAGGGTTCCCAAAACTTACTATCATATATAACACTTCAGAATCTCATAAAGCCGTAGCTGAAGCTATACAAGAGATGTGGAAGAAAAACCTTGGAATAGATGTAGAGCTTATGAACCAGGAATGGGCTGTATTCCAAGATACCAGACACGTTGGTAACTTCGAGATAGCAAGAGCAGGATGGATCGGTGACTATGCTGACCCTATGACATTCCTTGATCTGTGGACATCTTATTCTGGAAATAATGATGCACAGTGGAAATGGACTACTGATAAAAAGAAATTTGCTTCTAACAAAGAATATGATACTCTTATAGAGAAATCCAAAGTAAGTCAAGGAACTGAAAGAGATGCTCTTCTCTATAAAGCTGAAAAAATACTTATGGATGAAATGGTAACTATGCCTATTTACTACTATACTGGACCTATAATGGTAAAAGAATATGTAACTGGATGGGAAAGAGATATCTTAGGAACATGGTATTTCGGAAACGCAGAAGTTCAAAAATAATATCAAAAGTAAGGCTGCGGCCTTACTTTTTTTATTCTCATTAGTTAAGATATTTATTAAATTATTGAATTTACACAGAAGTCTATTACTTTTCTCTTAACAGAAAAGTAACCAAAAGGTCAAGAATTTTCAAATGTCTAGGAAGTATATGTTTTTTTTAACGCCTTTGTAAGCTACAGTCCTCGGTACCCTGCGGAACTTATTCTGTAGGACGGCTGAGTGCAGGTTTTTTCCTGTATAAGCCCTGCGACTTGAAATTCAAAATAGAGAAAGAATAATATCAACCTAAATAAAAAGCATGCGCTTGGTTATTCTTTAACTTATCGTGCTAAAAAGGTTTTAAATATTTTGGCCATTGACAAAATAAGCGTTAAAAATGACCGAAGTGAAATCCTTAGTAAAAATCGACT
>NZ_JBFHGC010000012.1:0-13351 GCF_041583315.1 Ilyobacter sp.
AGGAGGATTGAAATGGCTAAGGAAAAATTTTCAAGAACGAAACCCCATGTAAACGTAGGAACAATAGGACACGTTGACCATGGAAAAACGACAACAACTGCAGCGATCTCAAAAGTACTTGCTGACAAAGGACTTGCTAAGAGAGTAGACTTCGCAAACATTGACCAGGCACCAGAAGAGAGAGAAAGAGGAATCACAATCAATACAGCTCATATAGAGTATGAAACAATAGCAAGACACTACGCTCACGTAGATTGTCCAGGCCATGCTGACTACGTAAAGAACATGATCACAGGAGCAGCTCAGATGGATGGAGCTATCCTAGTAGTATCAGCAGCAGACGGACCAATGCCTCAAACAAGAGAGCATATCCTTCTTTCAAGACAGGTAGGAGTACCTTACATCGTAGTATACCTAAACAAAGCAGATATGGTAGATGACGAAGAGTTATTAGAATTAGTAGAGATGGAAGTAAGAGAGCTTCTAACAGACTACGGATTCCCAGGAGACGACATTCCTGTAATCGCAGGATCATCATTAGGAGCACTTAACGGTGAACCTCAATGGGTAGCTAAAATCGAAGAGCTAATGGACGCAGTAGATTCTTACATTCCATCACCAGAAAGAGCTATCGACCAACCATTCCTAATGCCAGTAGAGGACGTTTTCACTATCACAGGTAGAGGAACAGTAGTAACTGGAAGAGTAGAAAGAGGAGTAGTTAAAGTAGGAGAAGAGGTTGCTATAATAGGTATCAAAGATACTCAAAAAGCAGTTTGTACAGGAGTAGAGATGTTTAGAAAGCTTCTTGATCAAGGAGAAGCTGGAGATAACATCGGAGCACTACTAAGAGGAATCAAGAAAGAAGACGTAGAAAGAGGACAAGTTCTTGCTAAGCCAGGAACAATCACTCCACATACAGGATTCACATCAGAAGTATACGTACTAACAAAAGAAGAGGGTGGAAGACATACTCCATTCTTCTCTGGATACAGACCACAATTCTACTTCAGAACAACAGATATCACAGGAGCAATCGCTCTACCTGAAGGAGTAGAAATGGTAATGCCTGGAGACAACATAGAAATGACAGTAGAACTGATTCACCCAATCGCGATGGAAGAAGGACTAAGATTCGCAATAAGAGAAGGTGGAAGAACTGTAGCTTCTGGAGTAGTTGCTACAATCACTAAGTAATAAAATACTTATATAAAAATTATCGGGGAAGCTCGTGTTTCCCCGATAAAATTTGTTTTGGAACCACATTTGAAACAAAGGGGAAAAACTTTATTATTCTTTTCAAAAAAGACTTTGTTATTTTTGGAGAGTGTGATATAATCTCTAAAGTGTGTGAGCAGCGGATGTTTGACGTCCCTGACCTATTGATAAATTTTACAGGAGGTGCAAGAGATAGATGGCTTCTAATAAATTAAGAATCTATTTAAAAGCTTATGATCACGCATTGTTGGATCAGTCGGCAAAAAGAATTGCTGAAGTTGCTAAAAAGTCTGGTGCGGAAATCGCAGGACCTATGCCACTACCAACAAAGATTAAAAAGTACACAGTACTTAGATCTGTACACGTGAACAAAGATGCTAGAGAGCAGTTCGAAATGAGAGTGCATAAAAGAATGGTAGAGATCAAAAACTCAAGCCAGAAGACAATCTCTTCATTAACAGCGGTTAACTTACCAGCTGGTGTTGGAATCGAAATTAAGCAAGCTTAATTTCTGACAGAAAAGAGCGCAGATCAGCTGATTATCGGGTAATTGGGGTTTTAAAAACGCGAGTCTTTAAAAACCTATAGTTATCCTTACAGAATAATACAAGTTGGCGGTACTTTTTTTAAAAGTTAAGTCGTGGAACCACGAGGAGAAGTTGTCAACCAATATATTATTTGATGGAGGTAAAAGAATGGCAGGAATTTTAGCTAAAAAAATTGGAATGACTCAAATTTTCGAAGATGGAAAATTCGTTCCAGTAACAGTTGTAGAAGCGGGTCCTAACTTCGTTCTTCAGAAAAAAACTGAAGAAAAAGACGGGTATACTGCTCTTCAATTAGGATTTGACGAAAAGAAAGAAAAGAACACTACTAAACCAATGATGGGTATCTTCAACAAAGCTGGGGTTAAACCTTTAAGATTTGTTAGAGAGCTTAAGGCTGATTCAGTAGAAGGATATGAGTTAGGACAAGAAATCAAAGTTGACATATTAGATGGTGTTGAGTTTGTAGATATCAGAGGAACTTCTAAAGGTAAAGGTACTGCAGGGGTTATGAAGAGACATAACTTCTCAGGAAACAGAGCCACTCACGGGGTTTCTAGAAACCACAGACTCGGAGGTTCTATCGGACAATCATCGTTCCCTTCAAAAGTATTGAAAGGTCTAAAGATGGCTGGAAGATATGGAAATGCTGCAGTAACAGTTCAAAACTTAAAAGTAGTTAAAGTTGATGTAGAAAACAACTTACTATTGATAAAAGGTGCGGTTCCTGGACCGAAGAACGGTTACATTGTAGTAAAGCCAGCTATAAAAAAATAACTGGTTAGTAGATTTGAGGAAGGAGGATAATGATGGCAGTTTTAAACATATATAACTTAGCAGGAGATCAAACTGGTACTCTTGAAGTTAAAGATACAGTGTTCGGAATCGAGCCAAACAAAGCGGTACTTCATGAAGTGTTGACTGCTGAACTAGCAGCTGCCAGACAAGGAACTGCTGCTACGAAAACGAGAGCAATGGTTAGAGGTGGAGGAAGAAAACCTTTCAAACAAAAAGGTACAGGTAGAGCTAGACAAGGTTCTACAAGAGCCCCTCACATGGTAGGTGGAGGAGTTACATTCGGACCTCAGCCTAGATCTTTCGAAAAGAAAGTTAACAAAAAAGTTAGAAAAGTTGCACTTAAGTCAGCTTTGTCTGCTAAAGTTGCAGAAGGAAGTATTGTAGTTTTAGACGGGACTATTGAAGCTCCTAGAACAAAAACTATAATGGCTCTAACAAAAGCTTTAGAAGCTAACACAAAACAACTGTTTGTGGTTAACGATCTTGCTAACGATGCAGATTTCAACCTGTATCTATCAGCTAGAAACCTTGAAAATGCGGTTGTTCTTCAACCTAATGAACTTGGTGTTTACTGGCTTCTTAAGCAAAACAAAGTAATCATAACAAAAGAAGCACTAGCTACTATTGAGGAGGTGCTTGGATAATGACTGTTTATGACATAATAAAAAAACCAATCATCACAGAAAAAACTGAACTTCTTAGAAGAGAGTTCAACAGGTATACATTCGAAGTAACACCTAAAGCAAACAAGATCCAAATCAAAAAAGCTGTAGAAGAGATTTTTAATGTAAAGGTTGAATCTGTAGCTACTCTCAACGTTAAATCTGTTGTGAAAAGACACGGAGCTAAACTTTACAATACACAGGCTAAGAAAAAAGCTGTAGTGAAGCTTGCTGAAGGGAATACAATTACTTACTTTCAAAATGTTTAATCTATAATTTAAGGATTTAGATGAACGGATTAAAGATAATTATAGGTCTAATTATCGAAAATTTTTTTTCGGAGGTTAAAGAGAAATGGCAATCAAAAAAATGAAAGCTATGACTAACGGTACAAGACATATGTCTAAAATTGTCAATAAAGAGTTAGACATGGTAAGACCTGAAAAGTCTTTAACTGTACCTTTAAAATCTGCTTATGGTAGAGATAACTACGGGCACAGAACAGCTAGAAACAGACAAAAAGGACACAAAAGACTTTACAGGATAATAGATTTTAAAAGAAATAAGTTAGACATACCAGCAAGAGTTGCGACTCTTGAGTATGATCCAAACAGAACAGCAAACATAGCTCTACTTTTCTATGTTGACGGAGAAAAAAGATACATACTTGCACCTAAAGGACTAAAGCAAGGTGACGTAGTAATGGCTGGTTCAAACGCTGAAGTTAAGCCAGGAAATGCTATGAAACTTAAGGATATGCCTATAGGTACACAAATCCACAACATAGAGCTTCAAATCGGAAGAGGTGGACAGCTAGTAAGATCTGCAGGAACTGCTGCAAGACTTATGGCAAAAGAAGGAACTTACTGTCATGTAGAATTACCTTCTGGAGAAGTTAGACTGATCCACAAAGAATGTATGGCTACTATTGGTGAAGTAGGAAATTCTGAGCACCAACTAGTTAGTATCGGTAAAGCTGGTAGAAACAGACACATGGGTAGAAGACCTCATGTAAGAGGATCTGTAATGAATCCTTGCGATCACCCTCACGGTGGTGGAGAAGGAAGAACACCTGTTGGTAGAAAAGGACCAGTTACTCCTTGGGGTAAACCGACACTTGGATACAAAACTAGAGGAAAGAAATCTTCGGACAAATTTATCGTAAGAAGAAGAAACCAAAAGTAATTTTCGAGAGAGGAGGCTAACACGTAATGGCAAGATCGTTAAAAAAAGGACCTTTCTGTGACCACCACTTAATGAAAAAAGTTGAAGAGGCAATTGCTTCTGACAATATAAAAGCAGTAATTAAAACTTGGTCAAGAAGATCGACAATATTCCCTAACTTCATCGGGTTGACTTTTGGAGTGTATAACGGAAAGAAACATATACCAGTACACGTGACTGAACAAATGGTAGGACATAAAATGGGAGAATTTGCTCCAACAAGAACTTACTATGGTCACGGTGTAGACAAGAAAAAGAAGAAGAAATAATTCAGTAGAGTTATCAATATATTAGAGAGATAAAGGAGGTGCGACTAGTGGAAGCTAGAGCAACGACCAAATATGTAAGACTATCTCCTCAAAAAGCTAGACTAGTAGCTGACTTAGTGAGAGGTAAATCAGCTTTAGAAGCGTTAGATATATTACAGTTCGCAAACAAAAAAGCTGCGACAATTATCAAAAAAACATTAGCATCAGCAATTGCTAATGCGACTAATAACTTTGATATGGATGAAGAAAAATTAGTTGTATCTACAATAATGATAAATCAAGGTCCGGTTCTTAAAAGAATCATGCCAAGAGCTATGGGTAGAGCTGATATAATCAGAAAGCCTACAGCACACATTGTAGTAGCAGTATCTGAAAAGTAGTTTAAGGAGGTAAGACTGTGGGACAAAAGGTAGATCCTAGAGGGTTAAGACTTGGAATAACAAGAACTTGGGACTCTAACTGGTATGCAGATAAAAAAGAATATGCTAAGTACTTCCATGAAGATATGACTATCAGAGAAGTTATTAAGAAAACTTATTTTCACGCAGGGGTTTCTAAGATCAAAATAGAAAGAACTTCACCTTCACACGTGGTTGTTTTTATTCATACTGCAAAAGCAGGTATAGTGATCGGAAGAAAAGGTGCTGAAATAGAGTCTCTTAAGAAAAAGTTAGAAACTCTGACTGGAAAGAAGCTTACAATAAAAGTACAAGAAGAAAAAGGTTTCAATACAGATGCAGTTCTTGTTGCTGAAAACATCGCAACTGGAATCGAGAGAAGGGTTGCTTATAAAAGAGCAATAAACCAAGCTGTAATGAGAGCAATGAGAGCAGGAGCTAAAGGTATAAAAGTAATGGCTTCTGGAAGACTTAATGGTGCTGAGATAGCGAGAAGCGAATGGGTAGTAGAAGGTAAAGTACCTCTACATACACTAAGAGCTGACATCGACTATGCGACAGCTACAGCACAAACAACTTACGGAGCGCTTGGAATTAAAGTTTGGATCTTCCATGGAGAAGTTCTTCCAAGTAAGAAGGAAGGAGGCGACAAGTAACCATGTTAATGCCTAAAAGAACTAAACACAGAAAAATGTTTAGAGGTAGAATGAAAGGTAAAGCACAAAAAGGTAATACTGTTGCTTTTGGAGATTTTGGACTAATGGCAATGGAGCCTCATTGGATTACAAATAGACAAATAGAATCTTGTAGAGTAGCTATCAACAGAACTTTCAAAAGAGAGGGTACTACTTATATCAGGATATTCCCTGACAAACCTATTACTGCAAGACCTGCAGGGGTAAGAATGGGTAAAGGTAAAGGTAACGTTGAAGGTTGGGTAGCAGTTGTAAAACCTGGAAGAATCATGTTTGAGGTTTCAGGAGTAACTGAAGAAAGAGCTCTAGAAGCATTAAGAAAAGCTACTATGAAACTACCTATCAGATGTAAAATTGTAAAAAGAGAGAATGGTGGTGAAACTAATGAGAGCTAAAGAGATAAAAGATATATCAACTGAAGACTTAGTTGTTAAATGCAAAGAGCTTAAGGAAGAACTTTTCAACCTGAAGTTCCAACTTTCATTAGGTCAACTTACTAACACTGCAAAAATCAGACAAGTTAGAAGAGACATTGCAAGAATTAAAACTGACTTAAACGAAAGATAATCTCATTGTATAGATAAGTCCTAAGAAGGAGGTTAGAATTTTGAGAAACGATAGAAAAGTTAGAGAAGGGATTGTTGTTTCTGACAAGATGGACAAAACCATCGTTGTTTTAGAAGAATCATCGAAACTACACCCTATCTACAAGAAGAGAATGAAATCATCAAACAAGTTCAAAGCACACGATGAAAATAATGTAGCTAAAACTGGTGATAAAGTTAAAATTATGGAAACTAGGCCATTATCTAAAGATAAGAGATGGAGACTAGTTGAGATTATAGAAAAAGCTAAATAATCCCAATTATTTTGAGAGGAGGATATTTTAATGGTACAACAACAAACTATCCTTAATGTTGCTGATAATTCTGGTGCCAAAAAAATAATGGTAATCAGAGTACTAGGTGGTTCTAGAAGAAGATTTGGTAAAATCGGTGACATTGTTGTGGCATCAGTTAAAGAAGCATCACCTGGCGGAAACGTTAAAAAAGGAGATGTAGTAAAAGCTGTTATAGTTAGAACAAGAAAAGAATTAAGAAGAGAAGATGGTTCTTACATCAAATTTGATGATAATGCTGCAGTTGTTTTAAACAACAACTTAGAAGCAAGAGCTACAAGAATCTTTGGCCCAGTTGCAAGAGAGCTAAGAGCTAAAAACTTTATGAAAATAGTTTCCCTTGCACCAGAAGTAATATAATCAGAGAGGAGGCTATCAATCGTGGCTAGACCTAAAGTAAAATTCGTACCTAACAAAATGCACGTTAAGACTGGAGACACAGTTTATGTGATTTCAGGAAAAGATAAAGGTAAGACTGGAAAAATACTACAAGTATTTACTAAAAAAGGTAAAGTTGTAGTAGAGGGAATAAATGTAGTAACTAAGCATATGAAGCCAACTCCAATGAACCCACAAGGTGGAGTTGTAACTAAACCAGCTCCTATTTTCTCCTCGAAAGTTATGCTGTTTGATGAGAAGGCTGGAAAACCTACAAAAACTGGATTTAAATTTGTGGATGGGAAAAAAGTAAGATACTCAAAAGTATCAGGAGAAGTTTTATAAGAAGGGAGGATAACGTAAGTGTCTAAATACGTTTCTAGATATCATAAGTTTTACAATGAAGAACTGGTTGCTACTCTAATGAAAGAGTTAGGACTAAAAAATGTAATGGAATGCCCTAAGCTAGAAAAGATCGTAGTTAACATGGGTGTAGGAGAAGCTACTCAAAACTCAAAGCTTATCGATGCAGCCCTAAGTGATCTTACAATTATTTCTGGACAGAAGCCGATAATAAGAAAAGCTAGAAAGTCTGAAGCAGGATTCAAACTTAGAGAAGATATGCCTATCGGTGTAAAAGTAACTCTAAGAAAAGAAAGAATGTACGACTTTTTAGATAGATTAGTAAACGTAGTGCTTCCAAGGGTTAGAGATTTCGAAGGAGTTTCTGCAAATGCTTTTGACGGAAGAGGAAACTATTCAATAGGTCTTAGAGACCAATTAGTTTTCCCTGAAATCGATTATGATAAAGTTGATAAACTACTTGGAATGTCTATCACTATCGTTTCTTCTGCCAAGTCGGATGAAGAAGGAAGAGCTTTACTTAAGGCATTTGGAATGCCTTTCAAAAAGTAATTAGTGAGGAGGTTAAAGTAAATGGCTAAAAAGTCAATGATCGCTAGAGACGTCAAAAGAGCCGAACTTTGCGATAAATACGCTGTTAAAAGAGCAGAATTGAAAAAAAGAGTTAATGACGGTGATATGGAAGCTGCATTTGAGCTTAATAAATTACCAAAAAATGCGTCACCTGTTAGAAAAAGAAACAGATGTCAATTAGATGGTAGACCAAGAGGGTACATGAGAGAATTTGGAATCTCGAGGGTAAAATTTAGACAATTAGCCGGTGCTGGTTTAATCCCTGGTATTAAGAAGTCATCTTGGTAATTGATAGGAAGGAGGATTTTCGTAGATGTATTTAACAGATCCAATAGCTGATATGTTAACAAGAGTAAGAAATGCCAATGCAGTAATGCATGAAAAGGCAGATGTCCCTCATTCGAATGCAAAAGAAAGAATCGCTGAGATTCTTAAAGAGGAAGGATATATTTCTAACTTTAAAGTAATAACTGATGGAAATAAAAAGAATATAAGAGTATATCTTAAGTATTCTGGAAAAGAAAGAATTATTAAAGGAATAAAGAGAATTTCTAAGCCTGGAAGAAGAGTTTATTCTTCTGTAGAGGAAATGCCTAGAGTATTATCTGGTTTAGGAATCGCTATAGTGTCTACTTCTAAGGGGATCATTACTGATCAAGTAGCTAGAAGAGAAAACTTGGGTGGAGAAGTACTTGCATTCGTTTGGTAATAAAAGCATAGGAGGTGCACAATAAATGTCAAGAGTAGGTAGAAAACCTATTTTAGTGCCTGCTGGTGTTGAAGTTACAGTTAACGAAGACAATCAAGTTGCTGTAAAAGGACCAAAAGGGACTTTAACTAATGAATTTTCAAAAGAATTAACTATAAACATTGAAAACAATGAAGTTGTTGTTGGAAGACCTAATGATCTTCCACAAACAAGAGCACTCCACGGGACAACTAGAGCCCTTATCAACAACATGGTAACAGGAGTAACTGAAGGCTTCAGAAAGACTCTTAATCTAGTAGGTGTAGGTTACAGAGCAGCAGAAAAAGGAAAGGGTTTAGAGTTGTCTTTAGGATACTCTCATCCAGTTCTTATCAATGAAGTTGAAGGAATAACATTTACTGTAGAAAAAAATACAGTTATTCACATAGACGGAATTGAAAAACAGGTAGTCGGGCAGATTGCTTCTGAAATCAGAGCAAAAAGAGCTCCTGAGCCATATAAAGGAAAAGGTGTTAAGTACTCGGACGAGGTTGTAAGAAGAAAAGAAGGAAAAAAATCGTAAGGTAGCTTGACAAAAAGGAGGTAAGTCAGTTGTTTAAAAAGGTTGACAGACAAGCTGTAAGAAAAAGAAAACAATTATCTATCAGAAGTAAGATTTCTGGTACAGCTGAAAGACCAAGACTTTCTGTATATAGATCTAACGATAACATCTTTGCTCAAATTATCGATGACGTTAATGGAACTACACTAGTAGCTGCATCAACAGTTGATAAAGAGATCAAAGCAGATGTTAAACACGGAGGAAATGTTGAATCTGCTGTGTTAGTAGGGAAAGCTATTGCTGAGAGAGCTACAGCTAAAGGAATAACTAACATTGTATTTGACAGATCTGGATATGTATACACAGGAAGGATTGCTGCTCTTGCTGAAGCTGCAAGAGAAGCAGGTCTAAAGTTCTAATTCTTGTAGAGAGGAGGATATCACTTGTCTAAGTTTGTAAATAGAGAAGAAAAACAATTTGAAGAAAAGATACTAACTATATCTAGAGTTTCTAAAACTACTAAAGGTGGAAGAACTATATCTTTCTCAGTTCTGGCTGCGGTTGGAGATGAGAACGGTAAAGTAGGTATAGGATTAGGAAAAGCTAACGGCGTACCTGATGCAATCAAGAAGGCTATCGCTGCTGCAAAAAGAAATATGATCACAGTATCTCTTAAAGGAACTACTATTCCTCATGAAATCATTGGAAAATGGGGAGCCACTTCAATATGGATGGCTCCGGCTCATGAAGGTACGGGAGTAATAGCAGGTTCTGCTTGTAGAGAAATTCTAGAGTTAGCAGGGTTACATAACATCCTTACAAAGATCAGAGGATCTAGAACTAAGGGTAACGTTGCAAGAGCGACTATAGAAGGTTTAAGAGAGCTTAGAACAGCTGAGCAAATCGCTACTTTAAGAGGTAAAGAAGTAAAGGATATCTTAAGCTAGGAGGTAAGTATAATGGCAAAGCTTAGAATTAAGCTTGTAAAAAGCATGATCGGAAGAAAGCCTAACCATATAGCAACTGTAAAGTCGCTAGGGCTTAAGAAGATCAATAATGTTGTAGAACTAGAAGCAACACCTGATATCGTAGGGAAAGTTCATTTAGTATCTTACCTACTCAATGTAGAGGAGGTGTAACAAAAGAATGAAGTTAAACGAATTAAAGCCTTCTGTACCTAGAAAAGACAGGAAAAGAATCGGAAGAGGAGAATCTTCTGGTACTGGTAAAACTGGTGGTAAGGGAAGTAATGGTCAGAAGTCAAGATCAGGTTCTTATGTTCATCCTGGATTTGAAGGTGGACAAATGCCTTTAATCAGAAGAGTGCCTAAGAGAGGATTCTCTAACTCACTTTTCAGAAAAGATTATGCAGTTGTTAACCTTGATACTTTAAACAGATTTGAAGAAGGATCTGTAGTGACTCCAGAAGCTTTAAAAGAAGCTGGAATCATAAAAAAAATGATGGCTGGACTAAAAGTTCTTGGAAAAGGATCTTTAGAGAAAAAGCTTACGGTAAAAGCTCATAAAATTTCTATATCAGCTAAAGAGGCTATAGAAGCTCAAGGCGGAGTAGTAGAAATCATAGAAGTTAAGACTTTTGCTGACATCGCTGGAAACAATAAGAAATAGAAATTCACCATAGTTATGGTTTTTAGTAAAGAGGCGGGGTGAAGAGTTTTGACTTTGTTAGAAAGATTCAATGATAAGGTACAAGCCATAGGCAAAATACCTGAGCTGAAACAAAAGATTATCTTCACTCTGTTGATGTTCTTAATAGCCAGAGTAGGGACTCATATCCCTGCTCCTGGCGTGGACATTGACAGGTTAGCATCAATGACAGCTCAGAATGATCTTCTTGGCTATATAAATATGTTTTCTGGAGGAGCCTTTCAAAGAGTCTCCATTTTTGCGCTTGGAGTAATGCCCTACATCAATGCATCCATCGTGGTGAGTTTGCTGGCAGTTATTATTCCTAAGCTGGAAGAGATTCAAAAAGAGGGTGAATCCGGAAGAAACAAGGTCACTCAGTGGACCAGATATCTGACTATTGTGGTTGCAATGATACAAGGTTTTGGTGTATGTATGTGGCTGCAGTCTGCAGGTCTTGTAACAACTCCAGGATTTGGATTTGTCACAACAACTGTTACAACACTCACAGCAGGAACAGTATTTCTTATGTGGGTGGGAGAACAGATATCTTTAAAAGGTGTAGGAAACGGGATTTCTCTTCTGATATTCTTAAATGTAATATCTAGAATGCCATCTACAGTTGTACAAACAGTACAAAATATGAAAGGCAGTAAATTCCTTATTCCTATTCTTGTGATCGTTGCAGCTTTTGCAATTTTAACTGTAGCTGGAATAGTAGTATTTCAACTGGGACAGAGAAAAATACCTGTTCATTATGTGGGAAGAGGGTTTAGCGGTAAAGGCGGAGTAGCTCAAAGCACTTACCTTCCATTAAAACTTAATACTGCAGGTGTAATGCCGGTAATCTTTGCTTCGGTACTTATGATGATTCCGTCTCTGATAGTGAGTTCATTACCAGCAGATATGCCTGGAAGAATAATGTTAGGAAGATTATTTACTCAAACTCATCCAGTTTATTTAATAACTTATGCAGCTTTGATTATGTTCTTCTCATTTTTCTATACGGCTATTATGTTTGATCCTGAAAAAGTTGCAGACAACTTGAAACAGGGCGGAGGAACTATCCCAGGAATAAGACCTGGAGAAGAGACAGTTGTATATTTGGAAAAAGTTGTTACAAAGATCACCTGGGGAGGAGCAGCATTTCTTGCGGCAGTTTCGGTATTCCCTATAGCTATATTTAGTTCAATGGGACTTCCAGTATTTTTTGGAGGAACAGGAATTATAATAGTTGTGGGTGTGGCACTTGATACTGTTCAGCAGATAAACGCCAACCTTGTAATGAAAGAATATAAAGGGTTTCTATAAACCCATGGGACACGGCTTAGCTCGTGTCCTTTTTATATTAGTTTTAAATTTCAGTACTGCCTCAATGAAATATAAGTAAAAAGTCCATATTAAAGTAGCATCCCTATAAAAGCTTTAAAAAAAGTGCATTTTAAAGGGATTTATAGTATAATAGCTACTGTGTAAATATAAAAAATGAAGAGGAGATGAGTGTCTGAATGAATATTATGTTATTTGGTGCTCCAGGAGCAGGGAAAGGGACCCAGGCTAAATTTTTAATCGAAAAATACGGAATCCCTCAAATCTCAACTGGAGATATACTAAGATCTGCAATCGCAGAAGGAACAAAGATGGGACTAGAAGCTAAAAAATACATGGACGAGGGAAAACTTGTTCCAGACTCTACAATTATTGGAATAATAAGAGACAGACTGGCACAAGAAGACTGTAAAAAAGGATTTATCCTTGACGGATTCCCTAGAACTCTTGCCCAGGCAGAAGCTTTGGAAGAGCTTATGAAAGGTATGAACATATCTTTAGATAAGGTAATATCTCTAAACGTACCAGATAGTATGATAGTAGGAAGAATAACAGGAAGAAGAGTATGTAAAAGCTGCGGAGCATCTTTCCATGTGGAGTTTAATCCTTCTAAAGAGGAAGGAAAGTGTGACTTCTGCGGGGGAGAGCTTATAACCAGAAAAGATGATACTGCAGAAACAGTAGAAAAAAGACTGGGAGAATACCACTCGCAAACAGCACCACTTTTTGATTTTTACAAGGCAAAAGGTATCCTTGCAGAACTTGACGGAACAAAAGATGTAGCTGAAGTGACTGAGGATATAGTTTCCATCCTTGGGTAGTTCCTTCAGAAACGAAAGGATTGAAATATGATTGTTTATAAAACTATAGATGAAATAAAAAAGATAAAAGAAGCTAATCAGATAATAGCCCGTCTCTATGAAGAAATTTTACCAAGGCACATAAAGGCAGGTATTTCCACACTGGAAATAAACAAAATCATAGAGAATTATATAAGATCTCAGGGAGCTTTTCCTGCCAGTATAGGGGTGGGAGGACCTGAGAATGCATATCCTGCAGGGTCTTGTATATCTGTAAATGAGGAAGTTGTCCACGGAATACCAC
>NZ_JBFHGC010000013.1:0-13063 GCF_041583315.1 Ilyobacter sp.
ACCACAAAGCCATCCCCTTGAATATAGATTTCTTCTCGGAAACCAGCCGGAATCCCATCATTCCTCCGTTTGAAAATCCATTAAAAAAGATATCGTCTCTGCTGGCTCCATAAACAGTTGCCATATAGTGAGCTATTCTTTTTAGGAATTCCCCCTCATCTAAATTCATGTTTTTAGCAGGATGGTGAAAAGATATCCTCCCATCAAACCAGTAAGAGCTAAACGAATTTGGATACACTACAATAAATCCAAATTCATCTGCAAGTTTTTCAAAATCAAATCCAGTAGCTCTTCTCATGATCTCATGATTCCAGTAAGCTCCGTGACATGACATAATTACCGGGCAGTTTTGTTTTAGATTAGACGGTATATAATAGGCGAAGGTACGTTCCAATCCATGGATATGCATCGTCCTAATTTTTATTCTGTGATCTTCCACGTCTTTTACTTCAAGTTTAGATATGGGAATTTTTATTTTTAGATGCATTTAAACCACCTGCTCTACTGTTTTCAGAGGAAAAATAAACACATCACGGGTATTTCCGTTATCATCTGGTTGTTCCTCTATAAAAGGCTTACCAGCTAACTCGACTTCTCCACAGTAGGTATAAACACCCTCTGTATGCATTTCAAATAGATGCATATGAAAATTATTATCCTTAGCTTCTAAAACTCCTTTATTCTGTCTTTTAAGTTCCTGATTTCCAACTTTACCCATTCCAGTAAAATATATAATGTCATTCTCTTTTCTATGTTTATACAGACATTCTGTGAATTTAGCTATGAGAACCACAGTCTTAGTTTTATTACTTTTTCTTATCCCACCTTGATTTGTGCACTGAAAAAGTAAAGCTATATCCTTATTTGCTATTTTATCCCCTATACTTAAGCTCTTATAATCCATAAACAACTCCTTTATAAATTTTATGCACTAATTCCAAAAAATCACCTGAAATAATCATAAAGCTATAAAAAAAAGGCTCATCCAAGCCTTTATTTCCCCATGTATTCCATTAAAGACCTGTCTGATTTAGCCAGCCTTCTACAAGCCTCTCTAGCCATATTCAGAATAAGGATATTAAAAATTTTCATATCTTTATGGCAAAATTTGTGCAGCTGATTTTTGGGTATTTCAATAAATTCTGTTTCTTCCACTGTTTTTACAGAAGCCATATTTGGGAAAATCCCAAGTATCTCAACCTCACCAAAACATTCTCCTTCCCCCATGTACATCATAGGGTAGACTTTGTTATTAGCCTCTTCATATACTTCCACTCTGCCCTTTATTATGACGTATATGCTTTTTGGAGACATTCCCTGAAGCAAGACGTTTTGATCCCCAGAAACAACCAGATAATTAGATTGATCTAATATTTTTCCAACTTGTTCATTATTCAATCCACCAAAAATTGAAATCTTGTCAATCATCTGAAGTATTTCTAACTTTTTATTTTCACTCATTTTCAGCCAATCCCTCCAGCTCTTCTTGGGAGTATTTTTATTTTTTTAGAATCACAAATATTATATGAATCTATATAGTATATAACTTATAAAATAAAAGAAGTCAATATCCTATGACGAGTATGATATTAAATTTATCAAGTGAAATTCTAGTAATGTCAGGCACTCTATTTATAATCCTATCATACTTTCTATAAAAATTCCTTCTGTAATGACTAAAATTCTGATTATTTTTCCATCCGAACATTTATGACAAGCAGCATATTGCACATCTATGTTTAAAATTCACTTCACTTTTTACCGAATACTTCGTTCAATTTAAACACCAAAATTATCGATGAGAGTATAAGAGTTATGGTATTGGCAAATATCAGTGGCTTATCACCTTTATACATTCCATAAGTCAGCCACAGGGCTACTCCAGAAACAAACATTATATACATTACCAGAGAGATACTTTTTGTATCCCTTGTTTTTATTATTTGTATTGTCTGAGGCAAAAAAGAAAGAGTTGTAAGAGATGCCGCTACAAATCCGATATATTCAATCATGTTTTTTATTCCTCCTTGTACCGGTATTTTTTTTCTGACTTTTTTAAAATTTAAAGCTCTATTGAAAATATAACATAGATCCCCAGATATGTACAATATCAAAATAAAATATATATTCTTTATTTTAGTCATCTATATGATTTTGGTCTCTTAAAAGTGAACCAATCTGAATTTTAAAATTTTTTTTAATTTTTCCTTGTACTATTGTTTTTTTAGTATTAAACTAAGTTGTGTTAACTTTAATTTAATTCTTTGTAAAATTTAAAAATACAAAACCAAAATGTGTCCTTTTACAGTGATTTTACTTTTATAACTTGTAATAATTTAGGAGGAAAGAAAATGGAAAATAGAAGTACGCCGCATATTGTCATAGACAACAATTTCAGTTCTTTAGGATCTCTACAGGACAAAAAGGTTGATAATTCTTTTTATACATTTACAAGGGATATGAACAAATGTATAAATTGCCATAAATGTGTAAAAGCATGCGGAGATTTGCAGGGTATCTTTGTTTTTCAAGTCCAGGAAGACGGTACAGTGGGAATAAAAGAAGAAAATATGGCAGCTACCCAGTGCATCTCATGTGGTCAGTGCATCAAAGTGTGTCCTACAGGAGCATTGGAAGAAAAAAGTAATATAAGTTTACTGGAGGAACAGCTGAAAAATCCAAATAAACATGTAATTGCCCAGATTTCACCTTCACTTAAACATACCCTGGGAGAAGAATTTGGAATAGCTACAGGAGTGGATATAAGTCCTAAAATTGTTTCGGCACTTAAAGAAATAGGGTTTTCAAAGGTGTTTTCTACAGGTTTTGCTTCTGATGTAAACATCATAGAAACCAGTGCTGACCTAAAAAAACGTCTCGATGAAAATGGACCTTTTCCTGTATTTACATCTACCTGTACAGGGTGGATAAACTATGCAGAAAAGTTTTGTCCAGAATTTTTAGGTCATTTGTCTCCCTGCAAGTCTCCACAGCAGATTTTAGGTTCTCTTTCCAAAAGTTATTATGAAGAAACAATAGATGTTTCTAGTGAAAATATATTTTCCGTGGCCATGATGCCGTGTATTGCCAAAAAAGATGAAGCAAACCGTTTTGATATGAAAGATGAAAATGGAAATAAGGATGTGGACCTGGTACTTACAATAAAAGAGGTTGCTCACTTATTGAAGCAAAAAGGCATAGATCTTGGGGATTATGACAAAACAGGATCTTTTGATAAACCTATGGAGTCTGATACAGGGTCTTCTAGAATAAAGTCAGTAACCGGAGGACTTGCTGAAGCAATGCTCAGAAACCTGGCACATATGATGGGTGAAAAATCTTTTCCTAGTGGTCTGGATGGTCTGAGAGGAACAGATGGGATTAAAATAGCCAATGTTTTATTAGGTGAAAAAAAATTAAATATTGCAGTTGTCAACGGAATAAAAAATGTCCCTGTTATCCTGGACATAATAAAAGACGGAATAACGGAATTCCATCTTGTAGAAGTGATGGCCTGTCCCGGAGGGTGCATTGGCGGTGGAGGGATACCTTTGTCCAAAGATCCGGATATAATAAAAAAAAGAACGGAAAGTATCTATTCATATGACCTTTTCAATGATGTAAGATGCTCCTGGGAAAACCCTGATGTAAAAACTCTTTACTCTCAGTATCTTAAAGAACCTTTAGGGGAAGAGAGCCAGCGTTTATTCCACTTTCATTATAAAAATAGAAGAACAAGAAAGTATTTTTAAATGTGAATAGAGAAAGTTTTTAATCAAAAGATTAGTAAAAAACACCCCTGGAATTATCTTAGGGGTGTTTTCCTTAATATATTGAAAATAAAAAACCTGCCCTAAGGCAGGAATTCAATTCAAGTTAAGTTAATTATTGAGCAGTAACGTTAGAAGCTTGTGGTCCTTTTTGACCTTGAGTGATTTCGAAAGATACTCTTTCTCCCTCTTCTAATGTCTTGAATCCAGGTTTGTTGATTTGAGAGAAATGTACGAATACATCTGTTCCATCCTCAGCAGTGATGAATCCGAATCCTTTTTCTTGATTAAACCATTTAACTGTTCCGTTTACCATTTGTAATACCTCCGTAAAATACTATTTTTAAATAGAAATAATGACTCATATAACCAATTTTTCAAGTATTTAACCAAAGGTAAAACATACTGAAATTAGATAATAAGCTTACTCTATTACAAAATAATTATACACCCTACAATTCCTTTTGTCAACATTTTAAAATATAAAAATACCCAAAAAAACTTATCTTATCTTAAGCGTAGAGCCCGATTTAACTTGTGTTAAAGTAAATCATAGTATATAATTTAAAAAGAAGTGTATATCTTAAAATGGAGGTAATTAATATGACAGATAACATGTTTTCTTTTGCAATACCCCTACTGATAATTTTTTTAATTTTTCTTGCTGTAAGATCGTTCTGGTTATGGTACTGGAACATAAGTAAAAGAGTAGCTAATCAGGAAGAGATTATAAAATTATTATCAGAAAATAACAGACTCTTAAAAGAGTTTATATCCAGAAGATGAATTTTTCTGATGTGGAATTCAGTATTGGCCCTTGCCTAAATAAGGATTCTATAGTAAAATATGTCTTATAAAATTTAAAAGGACGTACGTTTAATGAGACATAAATCAAAAGCTATTTTATTTATGATACTTTCTGGATTTGCATTTGCCCTTATGGGGGCTATGGTTAAGCTTTCAGGGGATATTCCTGTATTTGAAAAAGTTTTTTTCAGAAATTTAGTAAGTCTGATGGTTGCATTTTATATGATAAAGAAATCTGAGGTAAGCATATTCGGAAAAATAGAAAATCAAAAATTTCTGATGCTAAGATCTGTAATGGGTCTTTTGGGAGTCTTTGCAAATTTTTATGCCATAAATCACCTTGTACTTGCTGATTCTACCATGTTAAACAAGCTTTCTCCGTTTTTTGTTACAATCTTCGCCTTTATATTTCTCAGAGAAAAGCTGTCAAAAATTCAGATCCCAGCGCTGATTTTTGCATTTTTTGGAGCCATTTTAATAATTAAGCCACAGTTCAGCTTAGAGATCCTCCCTGCTCTTTCAGGTGCTTTTTCAGGGATGTGTGCCGGAGCAGCTTATACGGTCATAAGATACTTAAAGGGTAAAGAAGAACCGGCAACTATAATATTTTATTTTTCTCTTGTGTCAGTCCTTGGTACTATACCATTTTTAATTTTTAGCTTCCAAACGCCTTCAAAATACCAGTTGTTATATCTTTTGGGAACTGGAGTTTTTGCAGCTTTAGGACAGTTTATGATAACTCTGGCCTACAAATATGCCCCTGCATCAGAGGTATCTATCTATAATTATTTCAGCGTAATTTCTTCTGGAATTATAGGCTTTATTTTGTGGAATGAGATTCCTGATTTGAAAAGTGTATCAGGGGCAGTGATTATAACCCTTGTGGCAGTTATTTCATACTTTTACATAAAAAAAGAGGAGAGTCAAGCCCTCAAGGCCTCTGTATAAACCCGGTGCTACTCTCCAATGCCACTCTCCAATTTAGAATTTAAATATAATAAATATTGGCACTGTTTTCATTGTGCTTATTTCTGAGGTCCTCTATACTTGTGCTCTCTATTATTTTGTTTATGCTTGCATCTATACTATCCCAGACCTCTTTCTGAATAGTGTAACTGATGTCCTCTATACTATAATTTTTAGGGACTGGATTTTCGATATCTTCTAGTGACCTCAGTACATCTCCCACTGTGATCTCTTTTGGACTTCTAGAAAGAAGATATCCACCTTGTGATCCCTTAACGCTTATAAGGATCCCACCCTTTTTCATAGCCGAGAAGATCTGTTCTAGATATCTCTTGGATATATTCTCTTTTTCCGCCACCTCTTTTACGCTCACTTTTTTTTCTATGTTTCCAGCCATGTAGATCAAGGCTACTAATCCATAATGTCCTCTATTGGTTCCGATCATAACGCCTCCTAAAATACAGTTGTCCCATAGGATTTTAATTCTAAACTAATACTATCACACTTAAAATTTTCAGTCAAATTCACCATGATATTTTAGGTATAATAAAAGTCCCGTGAAAAACCACGGGACTTTTATTGTTTAAACTATACCGCCTAAAAGAGCGTTCATATCTTCTATTGATAGTCCCCTCAGTTTAGCTAGTTCTTTCAACTGGTCATAGCTTATTTTTCCAGGATCAAAATAAAAACTATTTGGATTTGATATATACAGTCCGCACACCGATGAAAGCGGAGTCATGGCATAGCTCTTTGTGAGCGTAGCCCCGGTTTCATTACCGTCTACAAGCTTAAATATCTCCTTTTTCATAGAGTGATCAGGAATTGAAGGATACCCTATTGCAGGCCTTATACTTACCCTCCATATATTATCATTTACATATTTTTCCATCCATTCTGATGCAGCTTCTGCAAGTCTGGTTCCTAAAAGCTGGTATATGACTGATTCATATTCATCATTTCCATAGACTTCAGGGACAGTTATTACAAAGGCCCCTATATGGTCTTCTCTGGAGAAAAAATCTGCAATAGAAATAGTTTCATTTCCTATCTGACTTCTCACCATAGGTAATTCATAGTCCTTTTCACCGCTGACTATGAGTGTGTCCTCATCTTTAAAAAGATTAAATATACCAAAGGCACATTTCGCCTTTATATTTTTTTCTTTCATTTTTTCAAGGGCAACTTTACACTCATCCAAAACTTTTTTCTCTTGATTAGTTCCTTTGGATTTTAGTGCATGAATGAGCATATCCCAGTTTATCAGAGGTTCTAAGTTTTCAAGTCCTATTTCTATAAACTGTTTTCCGATCTCTTTTGGATACTCTATTGAGTTTTCCACATCTTTCTTTCTTTTTCTTGCCTCTTCTAAGGAATACAGCTCTTTTTTGTTTTTGTTTTTCATGTATGCGTCTCTCAGATCTTGGGCTTTCTTTTTTCTTTCCTCGAGAACGATGTTTTTATTTTCAGATACCAGAGAGGATACTACTGGCAGAGTTCCAGAGGCATCAGTCACGTGGATTACTCTTCCGGGATACTTAGGCTCTATTCTCACTGCAGTACTCAGTTCTGAGGCTGCTGCCCCTCCTATAAGAAGAGGTATGCTCATCTCTTTTTCTGCCATCATCTCTGCTACCTTCTCCATCTCCATGAGGGAAGGGGTGATAAGACCACTCAGAGCCACCATATCTACGTCATGTCTCAGAATTGCTTCCATTATCTTGTCTTTAGGAACCATAACACCCAGGTCCACCACATCAAATCCATTACACTTTAACACAGTTCCGACTATATTTTTCCCAATATCGTGGACATCTCCTTCCACAGTAGCCATGAGTATTTTTCCTTTTACGTTTTTCTCGATACCCCCAGCCTCGATTAGAGGAGTGAGAAAATCAACTGCCTTTTCCATAACTGCTGCCGACCGAAGTATCTGAGGAAGAAAAAGTTCACCCTTTTCAAAGAGAACTCCCACTTCTTCCATTCCCTCCATCAAAACTTTCTGTATAACCTGGAGAGGGGAATATTTTTCAAGAGCAATTTTCACATCATCCTCTATACCCTGACTTCTTCCTTTGAGTAGATAATCCTTTAGTTTCTCCTCTACAGTGACAGGTTTAATCTCTATTTTTTTCTTGTCTGCCTTTTCAAAAGAGAGATTTAAAATCTCATCCACTGCATCTTTCCCACCGGCAAGTAGGTTTTCCACAGCTTTTCTCACCTCTGGGGTTATATTCCCAGCATCTTCCCCAGGGTTTACTATAGCCATTGTCATACCGGCTTTTTCCCCCTCTTCCAGGAAGATCTTATGAATAGTATGTCTCAGTATATTGTTTCCCCTAAAGGCAAATGAAAGGTTGCTCACCCCTCCGCTGACTCCTGCACCGGGAAGATTTGCTTTTATCCATTTTACAGTATCTATAAAGTCGACCCCGTGCATTCTGTCTTCTTCTGTACCTGTTCCCACAGTAAGCACATTTGGATCAAAGATAATGTCTTCCGGAGGAAAGTTGTTTGAAGTTAAAAGATCGTAGGCTCTCTTGCATATCTCTTTTTTTCTCTGAGCACTCACAGCCTGTCCCTTTTCGTCAAAGGCCATAACCACAAGAGCAGCACCAAATTTTCTAACCACTGCGGCTTTTCTCAGAAACTCATGTTCTCCGTCTTTTAGACTGATGGAGTTTACTAGACCCTTTCCTGCCAGATTTTCAAGACCTTTTTCTATTACCTCAAAATTTGAGGAGTCAAGCATAATAGGCATTTTTGAGAGTAACATATCATTTTGCAGAAGTCTTATAAATTTTTCCATCTCCTCAACAGAATCAAGAAGAGCATCATCTAGATTGATATCCAGAATCTTAGCTCCTTTTTCCACCTGAGTTCTTGCTATATCAAGGGCCTCATCATAGCTCTCTTCCCTTATAAGTCTTGCAAATTTTCTTGATCCGGAAACGTTGTTTCTTTCCCCGACCACAAGAAATCCATCTGTCAGGCTGACTGTATCATTTCCCGATACTATTCCTGAAATATTTTTCATAGTGGCTTTTCTCGGGGTTTTCCCATCAGCCAGTTCTGCCATAACCTTTATATGCTCAGGTGTGGTTCCGCAGCATCCCCCAAGGATGTTTATCTCACCATTTTCGATAAGTTCTTTTATATATGACCCTGTCACATGGGGAGTTTCATCATATTCCCCCTTCTCATTAGGAAGGCCCGCATTAGGATAAAGAGAGATATTCTTCCCGGTAAGTTTTCCAAGTTTTTTCACAAGAGGAATAAGCTCCTTGGCACCAAAAGAGCAGTTCAGACCGTAGGATATAATAGAATCTCTGTCTATGGCAATTATCAGGGACTCTATGCTTTGACCGGAAAGAAGCTTTCCATTGACATCCACTGTTCCAGATATCATTATAGGAAGTTTCTCTCCCTTCTCTTCCAGAACTTCCTCCACTGCAATGACTGCAGCCTTGGCATTTAGACCGTCAAAGATCGTCTCTATCAGAAAGGCATCCACTCCACCGTCAAAAAGACCCAGTGCTTGTTCTTTGTAGGCAGCTTTTAGTTCTGAGAAGGAAACCTCACGTCCAAAGGGATCTCCCCCTGTAGGTATAGAGGCACTTTTACTTGTAGGTCCCATGGCTCCGGCTACAAAGATTCTTTTTTTATTGTCGTATTCATATTTTCTAGCAGTCTGCACAGCAATCTCTGCACCGGCTTTGGAAAGATCATATGATTTTTCCTCTAGGCCGTATTCTTTCATCGATATTCTGTTGCTGTTAAATGTATTTGTCTCTATTATATCTGCTCCGGCTTTCAAATAAGAAATGTGTATCTCTTGCAAAATTTCCGGTTTGGTAAGATTCAGAAGTTCGTTACAGCCCTTTAAACTACCTTTTGTTTGTGAAAAGAGATCTCCTCTAAAGTCAGATTCATCAAGAGAGTAATTTTGAATGGCCGTCCCCATGGCTCCATCTAGTATAAGTATTTTTTCTTTCAGTAGTTCTCTCATTTTATTCCTCCTCTATAAGCTTCTTATGTAGGGCATTTTGAGCCTTGTTCAGGTCCTCCTCTGTAATTATACAAGAAATATTTATTTCAGAACATGACACTGCATGGATCTCTATTCCTTCTTTTTCTAAAATTTCAAATACTGCAGCTGCGATCCCCTTTGACCTTACCCCTAGACCTATTACAGAAACCTTAGCCAGTCCTTTTTCCACAATAATTTCATCCTCAGGAGATGATATGGTCTTCAAGGCTTCCACTGCATCTTCAAAATAATCCTCTTTTACTATACAAGTTATTTCGTCTCCGCCCTTTGTCTCCATGGTATGAGTTATGAGATCTATATTTATACCTCTTTTGGAAATAGTATTTACAGTTTCCGAAAGATGCAGATTATTGCTTTTAAAACTTATTCTTACAAGATTCCCAAATCCGCTAATTCCTCTAATTACAGCACTTTCCACTTTTTCATCACTCCTTACAAAAGTTCCTTCCTGCCAGTCAAAAGCAGATCTCAGATGGATTTCTATTCCGTATTTTGCCCCCAGTTCTACACTTCTGGTATGGAGAACTTTTGCTCCAGAACCAGCCAGCTCGATCATCTCGCTGAAAGAGACCTCTTTGTGTTTTATTGCCCCAGGTATAACCTGCGGATTTGCACTATATATACCGTCTACGTCAGTATAAATATCTACGGATTTGCACCCCAATGCTGCTGCTACTGCCACTGCTGAAGTATCAGATCCGCCTCTACCTAGAGTTGTTATATTACCGTCTTCACACACTCCCTGAAATCCAGGTACGATTATCACATATCCCTCGGCTATTTTTTCCTTTATAAGGTCTGTATTTATCGATTGTATTCTTGCTTCATTATGAGTTCCGCAAGTTAATATCCCCAGCTGTGATGCCGTATAAGATATTGCTTTTACTCCTACTTCTTTCAGAGCCAATGCAAGGAGAGCTATGGATACCTGCTCACCTGTAGAAAGAAGAACATCAAACTCCCTTCCCTTTGGAACTGCTGAGATCTCTTTTGCTCTTTGGATAAGACTGTCAGTCATTCCGCTAGGAGCCGATACTATTACAACAATATTTTCATTGTTTTTCTTTCTCTCTGCGATTCTGGCTGCTATTTTCTTGAGCCTTGCAGAGTCTTTTACAGATGTACCACCATATTTTTCTACTGTAATCGACATGTTTATCCCCCCGTTTTTTCCTCTGTCTCCATATAAATAAATCTGCGTTACAGGAGTAACGCAAATAAAACAGTAATTTTATAAAAAATTCTTTTATCTATTTTACACGTTATTCTTAATATTGCTAAGTTTTTTTTCTTTTATATATTTCAACCAGTTATAATAAAATTCTTTCCGGTGACTGTCCCAGTTCATAAAGGGTTCTTTTTCCGGGTTGTCTTCCGGGAAATAATTTTTCGGGAAAAGCTTCTGATCCCGGCTGTACTCATATTGGAGGCGTTCTCTCTGATATTCTCCGTGACCACTTATATAAAATTCTCTGTATTCACTGTCAGATGATATATAGACCCCTGCTTCATCTGATTCTGCCAGTATTTTCAGACCGGCATTTTTTATATCCTCACTGTTGTTTTGCGTATTTCTAGAGTGAGGAGCCATAAATTCCCCAGATATAAAGGGATTTTTATTTGTCCTGTGCCTGAAAATACCAAAAAGTTTTTCTTTCAGTGAATGTTTTTTTATCCCGTATTTCACATAGAGAGCTGCCTGAGCACCCCAGCATATATAGATAACCGGCAGCTGATTGGATTTTATAAAATCCGTGATTTCACTCCAGTAATTGACATCCTGAAAATCCAGAAGTTCCACAGGGGCTCCCGTCATTATTATCCCGTCATAATTTCTATTTTTCAGTTCACTCATAGGATAATAGTTATCTTTTATATAAGAGCCACTGGTATTTTTGAAATTATGACTTTCCGGGTATAAAAACTCTACCTCTACACTTATTCCAAATCTTCCAAGTACAGCATAAAATTGGTATTCAACCTCTTCCTTAAAAGGCATGAGGTTGATAATACCAATTTTTAATTGCCCTTTGTTTTCTTTAAATCTGATTCCCTCATTCTCGGCTCTCTCTCTGCCAGAAAGGGAGGGACCTCCAGCGATACAACACATCTTTATGCCCCCCTATAAAGCAATTCTCAGATTTGCTATTGCATCCATTATCTTTTTTGTAGTATCCACTTTGTTCATTGTATAGAGGTGGATTCCGTCCACTCCTGAGGATATGAGATCCACTATCTGCTCCACTGCATAGGCTATCCCTGCATCTCTCAGGGCCTCTGGATTATTTTCATATCTATCCAGTATCCTCTGGAATTTTGCAGGTATAGAGCTGCCACAGAGAGCTGTGATTCTCTTTATCTGCTTTGCATCTGTCACAGGCATTATCCCCGCCACAAGAGGCACGTCTATCTCCAGTTTTTTAGCTTTCTCTTTAAAGTCATAAAAGAAGTTGTTGTCAAAGAAGATCTGGGAAATAAGGAAATCAGTTCCCTCTTCTGCTTTTCTCTTCAGATGAAACAGATCTATGAGATCATTGTTTTCCTGATGCCCTTCTGGATAGAAGGCCCCTCCTATTGAGAAACCTCCTCTTTCTTTTATCTGCTTCACAAGCTGGTGAGCATATTTGAAATCTCCTTCAGGGATACTTCCGTCATTGGGATAATCTCCTCTGAGGGCTAGGACATTCTCTATTCCGTTTGAATGAAGGTCGTCTAAGATTCCGTCAATCTCGTTCTTATCTGCCCCTATACAAGTAAGGTGAGCCAATACCTCTACATTGTTTATCTTTTTTATTCTAGAAGCTATCTCTACAGTTCTCCCACGGGTAGTTCCCCCTGCTCCGTAGGTTACACTGATAAAATCCGGATTTAGCTTAACAAGTTCATCTATTGTGTCGTAAACTTTTTCCACAGGATATTTTTCATTTGGCGGAAATATCTCAAAGGATATTACCGGTTTTTTACTCTTATATAATTCTTTTATAAACATGATGCCCCCCATTTTTATGTATTATGAATTTTATCTGCTAGCTTCTATGGCTTTACTCAGATCCTCTATAAGATCATCTATATTTTCAAGTCCCACAGATATTCTTATTGTATCCGTACCAATACCGCATTCCTTCAGCGCTTCTTCACTGAGCTGTCCGTGAGTTGTGCTGGCAGGATGGATTATCAGAGATTTTGCATCGGCCACATTGGCAAGATGCGAGAATACATCAAGACTTTCTATAAATTTAGCCGCTCTCTCTCTGCTGCCTTTTAGTCCAAAGGTGAAAATTGAACATGCTCCCTTTGGAAGGTATTTTTTTACAAGATCCTGTTGTTTTTCATCTTCGCTCAATTCAGGATGACTTACCCAGTTTACATCCTCGCTGGCTTTCAGAAATTGTGCCACCTTTCTGGCATTTTCCACATGTCTCTCTATCCTTAGAGACAATGTCTCTATTCCCTGTAAAATCAGGAAAGA
>NZ_JBFHGC010000014.1:0-12836 GCF_041583315.1 Ilyobacter sp.
CATTTTTTCTCTTTATCTCCCGGATGATCCTCTCTATAATCTCTTTCAAGTCCTCTTTGGTGATCTCTTTATTTAAAAATTCCAATTCAAAATGAAGGTCGGCATCTTCACCGAATTTATTGGCCAGAGCATCTTCAAGGATGTCTAATTCCTTTAAACTCGAAGTAGTTGATACAAGGCAGTTTAACTCTATTTTTTTCTCTCTCTCGTATACCACTATCTCTGTTATATCGATATTCTTTATACCAATAGATTCAAATATATTGTTACGAGGTTTTATTTTAACTTTATTTTTATACACATCACATCATACCCTTTCATTAGAAAAAAGGAGCCCTCTATGGCTCCTGTGTTTTAATTTTCTCCCAGCAGCCTGTCTAAAATAATTGAAACAGCCGATCTTACTGAAAGATGGTTATATTTTGTATTTCCTCTGATGGGTTCTAAAATATATTTAGATGAATTCATAACTTCTTCTGTCAGACCCCATCCTGTACCAAAAAGCAGCAGGTAGACATTGTCATCATCCATTATCTCTTGAGAGAGATCTTCGTATGATATGGAGTTTGGATAAATCTTAGCCGATGTAGTTATTATCAGAGGTTTTTTCCCCTCTTCTTTCTCGATTAACTCAATGGTTTTTTCTACAGATTCACTTACACAGGTAGATGAGAAAGCTTCTTCTCTGTCTTTGTTGTGATTGGCACCGAAGCCATCCTGCCAGTATCCTAATATTCTGTTTGTGAGCTCTTTTTGAGCATCCAAAGGAACAATTATATGGTAACCCTTTACGTCATAGGTTTTACATGTTCTTGAGATGTCATGTATATCAAAGTTTGTAACAGAAGTACACACAACTTCTGATTTTTTATTATAAACCGGATAGTGTACAAGTCCTAAATATATCTTATCTCTCATTATCTCTCCTTACTTGATTCTTTCAAGCTGTGTTAGGTAAATTTCTATATCATCAGTATATATTTTTTTAGTTTTTCCAAGAGATTCTATGTTCTCTTGAGAAAGTTTTCTGGCTATCCTGGCTGGATTTCCCACCACGAGATCGCCCTCTTCTATTTTCAGTTTCGGACCAACTACAGATCCTGCAGCCACAAGGCAGTTTTTAGGAATAACTACTTTGTTCAAAAGGACTGCTCCCATCCCGATAAGACTATTGTCTCCTATTTTACATCCGTGGATTATAGCATTATGACCTATAGTGACTCCGTTTCCTATTTCTACAGGAGTGTCATAATCTACATGGAGGGTAACATTATCCTGGACATTGCTGTCATCACCTATAATTATAGGTGCCAGGTCTCCTCTCATTACGGCATTGAACCATATGCTTACATTGTTCCCTGTTCTTACATCTCCTATAACTGTAGCATTCTCGGCAATAAAGTTATTTTCTCCAATTGCTGGCACAAGATCTCTTAATTTATAAATCATAACTTTCCTCCTAAAATATTCCAAAATATAAAAGAGAACACAATTTTTATTTTTTACAAAGTTCCTCTTCTATCTCTTTCATGAGTTTTTTTTCAAGTTTTGTAAACTCCCTGCCTTTTAAAATATCAGGTCTTCTGAGAAGAGTTCTTTTGAGGCTCTCTTTCAGCCTCCATTCATCTATTTTTTTATGATGCCCAGAGAGTAACACCTCTGGGACATTTTTCCCTCTATACTCTGCAGGTCTTGTATAATGAGGATGGTCTAAGAGTCCCTTGAAAAAAGAGTCATTCTCATAAGAGTCCTTTTTTATAACCCCGGGGATAAGCCTTGCTATGGCATCAGCGATTACCATGGCAGGAAGCTCTCCACCAGTAAGAACAAAATCCCCTATAGATATTTCCAAGTCTACTTTTTCTTCTACCACTCTTTCGTCTATTCCTTCATAGTGCCCTGCTATTATTGTAATCTCTTTTTCTTCAGAGAGATCTATGGCCATTTTCTGATCAAATCTCTTTCCCTGAGGAGATGTATAGATCACTTTTCCTGTTGTATTTTCAAGAGCCCTGAAAAGAGGCTCTGGTTTGAGTACCATTCCTGCTCCCCCTCCGAAAGGAAGATCGTCAGCCTGATTATGCTTGTCATGACAGAAAGTTCTTATATCCACCACATTTATCTCGAGAAATTCTCCCTCTATGGCTCTCCTTATGATACTCTCGCTTTTAAAACCGTTAAACATCTCTGGAAAAAGAGTTAGTATATTAATTTTCAATGCTTTTACTCCTTTTCTGGCTTCATTCCGTCGATAAGTTTTACTGTTATTTTTCTGCTTTCAAAATCGATCTTTTTTACAAATTCCTCTATAGCCGGGATCATTATCTCCTCTGCACCTTCATTTACAATATATATTTCATGGGCAGGAGTTTCGAAAACATCAGTCACTTTTCCTAGGAATTCTCCGTCTGTTTCTATTACTTCCATACCTATAACGTCACTCATCAGGTATTCATCTTCTCCTATACCGATAAGATCTCTTTTTATGAGAACCATAGATCCTGCAAGAGCTGCAGCATCTATTTTATTGGTTATCTCTTCAAATTCTAAAACAGCTTTGTTTCCTATCATGAATCCAGCTGAGGTCACTGTAAGGACCTTTTTTAATCCCGCTGGAGTTTCGACAATTACTTTATTTCCTATAAGAAGCTCGATATCATCCATATGGGAGACTACTTTTACAGCACCCTTTAGGTGGTGAGTTCCAGAAATTTTAGCAACATTCAATAGATCTGACATCTATACCCCCTGATAATTTAGTCTAAGAATTCTACATTTACATTTAATTTATCTTTTACCCCTGCTGCCTGCATTACTCCTCTTATGGCATTTGCAGTAAGTCCGTTCTTTCCTATTACTTTTCCCAGCTCTCCGTCGGCTACACTTACTCTGAAAGTAACAGTATCGTCAAGAAGCTCATATGTTATCCTTATATCCGTTTCAGTTTTTACCATCTGTGATACCACGTAGTAAAGAAGTTTTTCCAATTTTTCCATTATTTTACCTCCCTGATAATATTGAGAAATCCATCGTCTATTCTTTTCGGTTTTCCGTCTTTTCCTGTGAATATATTTGTAGATTTTCCTCTGGCATATATCTTTTCACCAGATTCGTCCGTTATATCATATATGAATTCTACTTTTATTTTTGTGATACAGTTTGCCTGGGCATTTATCCTTACCACATCATCATACTCCACGGGAAGAAAATATTCAATACCTATATCTTTTACAGGGAGAAATACCCCTATACCCTCGAGTTCTTTGTATGAGATTCCTTTGCTTCTCAGCCACTCTGTCCTGCCTTTTTCCATCCAGTTGACAAAATTCCCGTGATAGACTCTGCCCATCTGGTCTGTTTCGTTGTAGTATACCCTGTGGAGAGTCGCTGCCTGATTTACCTTACAGCTCACCTTTCCATGGCCCTTCATCTGTTATTTTAGCCGTTACCCCACGGCTGTCTAGATCTTCTAGCACCTCTCTGACAAACTCTTTAAAATCGTCTGTAGAGATTATCTTTATAAGTCCTAGTGAAGCATCTAGGGTTCTTACTACCCCTATACCTTCATAGGCCTCAATAATCTTGTTTATAAAATCGATATGCTTTTTTTCGCTGTCGACAAAAAACTCATAACTCTGCATAGAGACACTCCTTTTCATATTTAAAACAACAAGCGATCCCAAAGGGACCACTTGCTTATTTTTCAAATACTCTGATCAAATTCATAAACTCATCTATCGAAAGGGTCTCAGCCCTTCTTTTCCCGTCAATATCTACTTCTTCTAGTTTTTCTCTTACCATATCTTTGGAAATTCCCAGAGTTGAGATGTTATTCAGAAGGTTCTTCCTCTTGTTAGAAAAAGAAGCCTTTACATACTTAAAGAAAGTTTCCTCTGGAATCTCCTCTATACGAGAGTTGTCCTTTCTCAGTTTTATGGACATAAATGCTGAGTCCACCTTAGGCACAGGCTGGAAAAATTCCTTTGGGATTGTGAAAAGATATTCAGCATCTCCAAAATATTCCACTGCAAGGGTAAGAGTGCTTCTCTCTTTTCCTGACTTGGCACAGATTCTCTCTGCCACTTCTTTTTGCACCATTATATAGATCTCATCTACGTACTTTCTGTTTTCGATAAGTTTATTTATTATAGGAGAGGTAATGTAGTATGGTATATTCGCCACGACTTTTACCTTCTCACCTATCTGCTTATCAAAGTCTACAGTTAGGACATCCTGCATAATTAAGTTGAATTTCGGATTTTTATCAAATTTTTTAACCAGTATTTTTTCTAAATCTCTGTCTATCTCTACACAGTTTACCTTACTGGATGTTTCTAAGAGCAGCTCAGTGAGAGCTCCTTCTCCGGGACCGATCTCTAAGACTACGTCACTCTCTTCCACACCAGAGACTTCCATTATTTTTTTCAGCACCTCACTCTGATTAGTGAGGAAATTTTGACCAAACTTTTTTTTATGCTTAAAAGACATATCTCCTCCGTCCTAATCTAACAGGGTTACCTTACCAATGTACGGAAGATTTCTGTAAAACTCTGCATAATCAATCCCGTAACCTACTACAAATTCATTTGGAATCTCAAAACCTACATAATCAACAAAGACCTCTGCCTTTCTTCTGTACGGCTTGTCCAATAGTGTGCATATTTTTACTGATGCAGCTCCCTTGGATAAGAGAAACTTTTTTACATAATTGAGAGTAAGTCCGGAATCGATAATGTCCTCTATGATTACAATATCTTTTCCTTCTACATCTTCATCTACATCTTTTATGATTTTTACCACACCAGATGTTTCCATGCTGCTTCCATAGCTAGAAACACTCATAAAATCCATCTTTACAGGGTGATCGATCCTCTGTACAAGGTCTGCCATGAAAATCGCAGAACCTTTTAAAAGTCCTATACATATGACTTCATTGTCACTGTCCTTTATATCTTTCTCTATAAGGGCACCTAGTTCTATGACTTTTCTTTTTATCTCTTCTCTCGGTATCATTACCTCAATTTTGTGTTTTTTCATTTTATACTACACCTCAAACTTCTTCCATTGAATTCTTAAATCAGATTAATCTAGCGGTCCCATTACTGCTACATAAGGGATGTTTCTGTACTCCTGTTTAAAATCGAGACCATATCCTAGTACAAATTCATCTTCGATGTTAAATCCAACATACTGAACTTCCACATCTGCTTCTCTTCTTATCTCTTTATTTAGAAGAGTGCACAGGGATACCGATGCCGGTGATCTGCTTCCCAAAAGCTTTAGAACTTTCTTTAGTGTAAGCCCTGAGTCAATTATATCTTCTACTACAATTACATGTTTTCCCATGATCTTTTCATCAAGGTCCTTTACGATCTTTACCTCTCTAGAGCTTTCAAAATCATCTCCGTAGCTAGAGACACTCATAAAATCCATTTTGATAGGAAGTTTTATCTCTCTGCAGATATCTGCCATAAACATAATAGATCCCTTGAGCAGGCAAACAATTATTAGATCTTCCTCTTTATCTTTAAAATCCTCTGTAATTTGAGCACCTAATTCTTTCACTCTCTGAGCGATTTGCCCCTCTGTATACAACTTCCTAGAAATTCCTTCATCCCAAGGTTTTTTTGACAACTAAATTACCTCCTAAAGTAAAAAAATCATAAACCCATTCTAACACTTCACACAGGAATTATCAAGTAGTTATTGCTATTTGGACTTCTATATGTTATGATTTCAGTAAAGTTTTCTGCTTGATTTTTGACCATACAGGAGGAATAATGAATAAAAGAGGATTTTATATTTCGTCAGGTTTGATGCTTATAGCGATCCTATTCTTTTCAGGAAGTATTTTCATAAAATTTTACTTTAATGAGTTCCTGATTGTCACTCCAGACCTTGCAAATTTTAGTGTTGCTGAAGCTGAAAAAATATTTTCAAAAAACTCCATAGAAATAAAAAAAATGGGGGAAGATTATTCCCAGTATGACAAGGATAAGATCTTTTCTCAGAAACCTGAACCCGGGGAAGTTATAAAAAAAGGAAGAGTCATAAGAGTGTGGACCAGCCGTGGACAGGACAAAATAATCGTTCCTGATTTTAACGGGATGGATCTTTCTGATGCTAAGGCCTCAGCTGAAAGACTCGGACTCATAGTAAAAAATATATCCTATGCACAAAAAAATGCAGTGTATAACCAGGTGATCTCTTCAGATCCAGGTGCAGGGAGCATTGTCTACCGAAACAAAGAAGTCTCTTTTCTTGTGGACATGAAAAAGATAGGGGCTAAGGTGAGAATGCCGGACCTTATAGGGGTGGATCTCTCTACGGGGAAACGAATGCTCAAGTCTAAAAATCTGATAGTTGGAAAAATAGATTATATACAAAACAGCGAGTTAGAAAGCGGAATTATAGTAGACAGCGGAATCCAGCCAGGTATAATGACATTTGAGGGAACCGTCGTAGACATAATAATCAATAAATAGAGGTGAACTATTATAAAAGGCATAGTCATTACAAAAATGCAGGGATTCTATTATGTAGAAACCCAAGGACAGATTCATGAGTGTCGTCTGAGAGGAATACTCAAAAAAACCGACAGAAAAGATAACTGTATTGTAGGAGATGTAGTGGAGTTTTCAGAAGACCACTCTATTACCAAGGTCTTTGAGAGGAAAAATATAATCCACAGACCACTAGTGGCCAACATAGATTATATTGTAATACAATTCTCTGCCATAGATCCAAAACTAGATTATGAAAGAATAAATGTTTTGATACTGAATTCTTATTACTACAAGATAAAACCTTTAATTATTATAAATAAAATAGACCTTATAGAGGAAGAGGATATAGAGGAGATAAAAAACAATCTCCATTATCTGAAAGCTCTTGATATCGATCTTTTCTTTGTATCTACCACGGAAAATATAGGTATAGAGGAAGTGAGTTCTTATATCAAGGATCGTATCACTGCCTTTGGAGGTCCAAGTGGTGTAGGTAAATCAAGCATTCTAAATCTTCTGCAAAAAAGTGTCACCTTAAAAGTAGGAGAGACCAGCAGAAAGTTAAAAAGAGGAAAACATACAACAAGAGCTACGACTCTTCTTCATTTAAAAGAAGGAGGCTTTGTTATAGATACCCCTGGATTTTCCTCTGTGGATCTTCCGGAGATAAAAAATGTGCAGGAACTTATAGATCTTTTTCCTGAGTTTTCCGTCGATGAACAGTGCAGATTTTCCAACTGCATCCATGTAAATGAGCCTGGATGTGCTGTAAAGGATGCTGTTGAAAGAGGGGATATTTCAAAAGAAAGGTATGAGTTTTTCCTGAGATGTTATGAAAAATTAAAAACAGAAAGGTGGAATAAATTATGATAAAGATAGCTCCGTCGATTCTTTCAGCGGATTTTAGTAAATTGGGAGAGGAAATTACCTCTATAACTGAAGCTGGAGCTGATATGATACATATTGATGTTATGGATGGTATGTTTGTCCCTAACATATCCTTTGGACCTGTTGTAATAAAATCCATAAGAGATAAATCAAACCTGTGTTTTGATGTGCATCTTATGATAGAAAGTCCGGAAAGATATATCGATGAGTTTGTAAAGGCAGGTGCTGATCTAATCACTGTCCATGCTGAATCTACGACACATCTCCACAGAACTATACAGCAGATAAAAGCCCACGGAATAAAAGCCGCTGTGTCATTAAACCCTGCAACTTCTGTAGAATCTTTAAAATACGTTATCGATGAACTGGATATGGTTCTTCTCATGTCCGTAAATCCAGGTTTCGGTGGACAAAAGTTTATTCCTTCCACACTGGAGAAAATAAAAGAGGTAAGATCTATGAATGCAAACATAGATATCCAAGTGGATGGCGGTATCACAGATCAAACTGTAAAAGGTTGTATCGAAGCTGGAGCCAATGTCTTCGTAGCTGGTTCTTACGTTTTCTCTGGAAATTACAAGGAGAGAATAGAAAGTCTAAAAAAGTAGGTGAATTTTATGGTTTTAGAAAAGGTTAATATAGTTTTGGAAGATTTTTACAAGCTTTTTTATGAAACTGAAGATCTTGCTCTAAAACAGGGGATAAAATGTCTTACTCATACTGAACTTCATGTTATCGAAGCTATCGGAAGTGATTCATTAACGATGAATGAACTTTCTGACAGGCTGGGTATAACTATGGGTACAGCTACAGTGGCCATATCAAAACTTTCTGAAAAGGGCTTTATCAATAGAATGAGATCAGATCTTGACAGAAGAAAGGTTTTTGTATCCCTTTCCAGAAAGGGAGATGAGGCTCTAAATTACCACACAAACTACCATAACATGATCATGTCTAGTATAACTAAAAACATAGATTCCAAGGAAATTGAAGTTTTCGTAAATGTTTTCGAAAAGATTTTAAAAAACTTGAGAGAAAAAATAGATTATTTCAAACCAAATCCTATAACGGATTTCCCTAAAAATTATCTTGTAAGCATCATAGATATTAAGGGGACACCCATTATAAGAGCTTTTTTCAAGGATCACGGCGTAGAGATATATAGTATTATAAAAATAATTTCTAATAATCTTAAAACTATAACAGTGGAAAAAGAGGACGGCTCTCTTTTAGAGATCAATGCCTTAGATGCAAAAAATTTAATAGCGGTGAAAAAAGAATCATAACTTACCTTTCTGAGGTAAGTTCTTTTTTTTCTGAAAAGGAGATGATAAAATGCTTTATCTAGACGGCATATCGATAAATAAACTTAAAGATGAACTGTCTGAAGTTTTAACAGGGAGAAAGGTAACAAAGATTTTTCAGTACAGCAGACTTTCAACCTCGATTTTTTTCGGAAAGCTCAATCTGTTTATTTCATGCAACGCATCCCTTCCTGTATGTTATCTGAGAGATGAAAAGGAAAATGCTCCGGAAACTCCCATGAATTTTTCCCTGAATCTCAGAAAACATCTTTTAAACTCTATAATTACAGAGGTAGATCAGCTGGGATTTGACAGAATAATCGTGTTTAAATTTAAAAAACTGAATGAGCTTGGAGAATATAAGGAGTATAAGCTGTATTTTGAGATAATGGGTAAGCACAGTAATCTCATCCTTACAGAAAAGGATGGCGAGATTTTAGATCTCATGAAAAAGTTCTCATTAGAGGAAAATAAGCTGAGAGTCCTTCTTCCTGGAGCCAGGTATTCTCAGCCTGTAACTGAAAAAAAGATCTCACCAGCTGATATTTCAGAAGAAAGCCTGAAAGAGATGATGGGAAAACCAAAAGAACTTGTGACGGGTATAGAGGGGCTGGGAATGATTGCAGCCAGGGCATTGGAATCAGTATCTGATTTTCAGAAAGTACTTAGCAATAAAGGTACCCCTACAATTTATTATAACAACAGAAAAATAACTTTGGCTTCGGTTTTTGATGTCAAGAATACTCCTTTTGACAAAAAAGAGGAGTTTGAAACTATCAACGACATGATCAATTTCTATATAGAGGCTACAAAATCATCTGAGTCATACAACAATCTCTATTCTTCCCTTGTAAACGTTGTGGAAAAAGAGATCAAAAAAAATAAACGTACTCTTAAAATTTTGGAAAAAGAGATGGAAAAAAACAGAAAACATGAAAAGTCCAAAGAGGCGGGAGATATCTTAGCCGCAAATCTTTACTCCATAAAAAGAGGGCAGAGTGAAGTTGTGTTATTTGATTTTTACAATGACTGTAATGTGACGATAACTTTAAATCCAAATATTTCGCCCAAGGAAAATCTGGATAGGTATTATAAAAAGTACAATAAGCTGAAACGTGGCTTTGAGTTTAATCTGAAAAGATACGAAGAAGTAAAAAATGAGATTACCTATCTCCAAGGTGTAAAAAGTTTTTTAGAGGAAAGTACAAGCATGGAAAATCTACAAACTATCAGAGAGGAACTAGTGGCTGGAAAGTATGTAAAAGCTGTGAAAAGCCCGAAAAAGAAAAAGTCTGTACCTCTGAATTACGGAACTATTGAATTTAAAGGGTATCAGATTCTTTATGGAAGAAATAACCTTGAAAATGATAATCTTACCTTTAAGGTAGCTGACAGAAATGATATGTGGCTTCATTCCAAAGATGTTCCAGGAAGTCATGTGATAATACGTTGGAACGGAGAATTTACAGAAGAAATAATATTCAAGGGTGCAGAAATTGCAGCTTTTTATTCAAAAACACTTCCCGGAGAGAAGGTGCTCATAGACTACACTCTGAAAAAATACCTCAATAAACCAAGGGGTGGTAAACCTGGTTTTGTGACCTATAACAACCAGGAATCTATACTGGTTGTGAAACCGGAGTCTATATAAAAAAAAGGCACGGATTGTCTGTAATATTTATTTTTCAAATTATAAATGCTATAATGTAAGACTAAACATAAAAAATGGAGTAATGGCCTAGAATGGCTGTCACTCCATTTTTGTTTTTCTTCAAAAAATAGCCAGGCAGTAAGCAGACCATAGTTTGTTCTGTTATAATGAGACTCTGAATAAAATTTGGTTACACTAATAAAATCACGGCTTATTCTTGTAATACATTTCTGCCAGTGCATTATATCTTTTACGGTTTAAGCCCATATCTGAGTAACCTATTCTGCTCTGGGAACGGTAGTGAATAAGCTTGTTTTCAGCATCAAAATAAAACTCCACATCGTCTTGATATCTCATTATTCCAGTAATAAAAACCAAATATAAATAATCTTCAGATTCTTTCATAATCTTGTGTTTTCCATAACTATTACACGCCTCTTTGATTATTTCTTTTGCATCACTTACAGGGATGTCTAGCACTAGGGGGTCCACCTGTTTTTTCACCTGGTCTGTCTGGGAAGAAACACCATTGGGGGATGATTTTAACGGAGACAATTTTCCTGATTTTACTCCGAGATCTTTAGGGGCTGAGATACATCCAAATGTAAAAAATACTAAAATAATTCCTATCACATATTTCATAAAATCCTCCTCTTTCTTAATTTTTTATATATTAGGTTTAGTTTATAAGCTTAATATACTACTTATTGACTGAAAAGACCATAATAAATATAAAGTTTTAATTTTAGGAATCTTTATAGGAAAAAATAAAAACTCCGGGGATGATCTCTGCAAGAATCGGAGTTGTATACATATGTTTTTATATGAGATCTTTATTGATTTTAAAATATTTCTCCAGTAAGAGATTTTAAAAAGGAATTCAAATTATTAGGTGTATCTGTTTTATGAAGGCTTAATTTTATTTTTACTGAATAACCCTCATAAAAAACATTCCTTACAGGAAATATAGACACAACATAATTCCATTTTTTAAAAATAAAACTATATAGTAATATTGAGTAAGGAACGTTCTGTTTATGTTTAGAAAAATATTGGGCATTTTGTTATTGGAAACTCAGCATCTACAAATAAACTACATAAAAAAAATTATTTTTATATTAATAATAGTACTCCGAGTGTAAATTCCTAAGGAGAAACTCTAGGGGACTGCACCTTTGGGTAGACGGGGAAACCTTTCTGCCTCCCGTGCTTGGAAAGGAGCCAAAAAAAAGGAGGGATTTATTTTGAAAATTTGTCGTATCAACATGAAAGACAGATCCATCAGCTACGAAGAAGTAAAATCTGACTATCTGGCATTGGGAGGAAGAGGGCTGACATCTAGGATTATTTCTGATGAAGTGGATGCAACGTGCCACCCCCTTGGGAAAAACAACAAACTTGTTATTGCTCCGGGACTTCTTTCAGGGACAATGGCTCCAAGCTCAGGAAGGCTAAGTGTGGGAACTAAGAGTCCCCTAACCGGTGGGATAAAGGAATCAAATGCAGGTGGAACTGCTGCTCAGAGCTTGGCAAAACTTGGATATAAGGCTATAATAATAGAGGATAAGCCTGATGGAGAAGAGCTGAACCTTATAAAAATAACCAACGAGGGTATTTCTATAGAGGATGCCAGCTACCTTAAAATGAAAGGGAACTATGAAATCGGGGATATTTTGAGAGAAAAATATGGTAGCAAAACAACTGTTATGTCCATAGGGCAGGCTGGAGAGATGAAGCTTTCTGCGGCATCAATAGCTGTCACAGACACTGAAGGACATCCTACAAGACACTGTGGCCGTGGAGGTACAGGAGCTGTACTTGGTTCTAAAGGAATAAAAGCAATTCTTATAGACCCAGGGAAAACAAATGAGGTAAACTATCATGACAAGGAAGCCTTTATGAAAGCTTCCAGATCATTTGCAAAGATGATAATAGATCACCCTGTATCTGGTCAGGGACTTCCTACATACGGAACTGCAGTTCTAGTAAATATTCTGAATGAAGCGGGAGGTCTGCCAACAGACAATTTCAGAAACGGACGTTTTGAATTTGCTGAAGATATAAGCGGTGAAACTATGTATGAGCTCATAAACAAAAGGAAGGGAAATCCTACTCATGCATGCCACCCTGGATGTGTAATGAGATGTTCTCAGATATACAATGATAAAAACGGAGATTATCTTACCGGTGGGTTTGAATACGAGACCATATGGGCCTTTGGATCTCACTGCCACATAAAGAATCTTGATTCTATTGCCATGATGGACAGACTTTGTGATGACATTGGTATAGACACAATAGACACAGGGGTTGCCGTAGGGATTGCCATGGAAGGTAAGTATATAGAGCTAGGAGATGACAAGGCTGCCATTGAACTTGTCAAAGAAGTGGGTAAAGGTTCCCCTATAGGAAGAATTATAGGGAACGGGGCAGCATTTACAGGACAGGCCTTTGGGACAGAGAGGGTACCTGTGGTGAAGAAACAGG
>NZ_JBFHGC010000015.1:0-12817 GCF_041583315.1 Ilyobacter sp.
ACTTTCAAACAATAATTCACATTTTTCCATCAAAAATCTTCTTGTAGCTAATTTTGTTAAGTAATCCACATATGCCACTTTTTCAATTTCATTGAGACGAAGTTTTAGTTCTCTGAGGTTTTCTTCCTGTTCGTTATTTAAAATTTCAATTTCTGAATTGCTCCTTCTTACCAAGTCATACATAAAAACAGAAGTTATCAGAACAAAAATCATCCATTTGAAAATCTGGAACGACCTATAATATCGGATGTTTTGTGTTTCAATATATAAAATTTGATCATAAAAAAATATCCATATAAATGAAATTAATATATACCATGACACAACCGTAAAAGCTTTTTTTGATTTGATTTTCATTAAGACTCCTTCAAAATCTAGTATTTTTTCATATGTTAGAATTCTTTTATTTGCAAGGTGTACTTATTGCTGAATTATCTAATGGCCACATAAAATCCTTTTCACCAGCTACCACATTACAGAAGCATAATCTGGTAATCTAGAAAAGGATATAAATAAAAAGATTACTATAATTTTTAGTTTTTTAATTGTTGGGTAAGATTGTTAAAATTATGGGTGACATAACCTATCGTCAAGTTAAATATAACTTTGGTCAGAAAGTTATATTTCGATACATTATTACCACAAATTACAACTATTTCATAATTTTTTCTAAAGAAATAGTAAATATTTCATTGCAACAGGCTAATCTAATTACTACATTAAATTTAAAAATTTTTCCATGGATATTACAATTTTTAATATCTAGAGCATCTTTAGGATAGATTGCTCCCCCTATACTTGCTGTTACAAATATTTTACTTCCCTCAATCTCTACGCTTTTTTACCGACATAAAAGTCTGTCTCAAATTTTTATTGACGTGCCAAAAATTTATCTCCGCCATTATGATGCACATGATGAGATTCCCAGCCACTTTCCTGTCCGAATATAAAGATGTCTATCATTTTACAAAGATATGTCTCTGCAAACTATTTGACTTTTATATGGAACAAGCAGTTAAATAGTTGACAATGTCCACTAGTTTCTATATACTGTTACAAAAGTTGACAAAGTCCACTATTATATTTTTGGGTGGGGTTTGAAACTCAGAGGAGTGATTATCTATGGTCATATTTAATGATATTATTTCAGATATTAGAAGTTTTAATCGGTTTTACACAGATGTCTTAGGGTTATTGGACCAGCATATACTAGATTCAGGTTATTCACTCACAGAGGCACGTGTATTATTTGAAATAAATAAAATTCAATGCTGCACTGCTAGCATGCTAGTAGAACAATTAGGAATCGACCGAAGTTATATGAGCAGAATTATTCTAAAATTCCAAAAGAATGAACTGATATCAAAGACTGTGTCTAAGTCTGACAGTAGGGTAAAGTATATTAGACTGACAGATAAAGGGTTGAGAATATTTAATCATTTAAACGAAAAATCAAATTGTCAAATAGAAGATCTGCTTAGGCCTCTTGGGGATGATACCTGTAATCAAATTCGCGATGCGATGTTTGTTATAAGGAAAAACCTAACAAATAATGCAGATGCATTTGTTCTCCGTCCTTTTACGAAAAAAGATATTCCTTATGTAAGAGAACTTCATAAGAATCTGTACAGCATTGAGCGTAAATTATCATCAGATATTTTTGACAAGTATATCGACGAAAGTATAACCGCCTTTGTGGATGAGTACAATACGGAGAAAGACTGCATGTTTATGTTGGAATATTACGGTAGACTCGCAGGAAGCATCGCTGTGAAACATAGTGACAATAAGATTGCACAACTTAGGTTTTTTTTGATAGAACCTGAAGCACGTGATATAGGTGCAGGGCGTAAAATGTTAGATTTGATCATGAACTTCTGCAGGGAAAAGGGATATGAGCATATTTTCCTTTGGACTATAAGTGATCAAAAGGTGGCAAGACATTTATACAACTCTTATGGATTTCAAATAACCCATACTCAAGAAAATCATGAATGGGGAACCGATGTTATAGAAGAACGATGGGATTTAAACTTATAAAAAGTTGAAGGTGAGGACAGAAAAATGAATGCAAAATTTAAAATAATTATATCAATGGCTGTATTCGGAACAATTCCTATTTTTGTGAAGAATATGGCATTACCGGCAGGTGAAATTGCATTGTATAGAGCAGTTATTGCTTCTGTTACAATTCTGCTCTATAAAATAATCATAGATAAAGGGATTTCACTACCAAAATCTAAGAAGGAACTTTATATATTATTTCTGTCAGGAGCGGCAATTGGCTTCAGTTGGATTTTACTTTTTCAGGCATATAACTTTACAACTATATCAGCAGCAACTTTGAGCTATTATTTTGCTCCGAGTATAGTTTTAATTGCGAGCACTATCTTATTCAGAGAAAAATTAACAGCTATTCAAATCATATATTTTATCATGGCTACTATTGGTCTTATTTTTATTATAGGGGGTGACAGTTTTGGTCTATACAATGTTGACATTAAAGGTATTCTATTTGGACTTGGAGCTGCAGCACTTTATGCGACAGTTGTCGTGCTGAATAAATTCATTAAAACCGTTACAGGAATTGATAAGACTTTTATACAGCTTGTCGCTGCAAGTTTTGTACTTATACCCTACGTATCCTTTACAACAGGTATTCATATAAACAGCTTAAATTCTGTCGGAATAATCAATTTACTGATACTTGGTGTATTTCATACCGGCATAACTTATTGTCTGTTCTTTTCTTCACTCAGAGATTTATCAGGTCAAGAAGCGTCGATATTAAGTTATGTTGATCCGCTTGTTGCAATCCTGGTTTCAGTATCTTTTTTTGGTGAAACAATCAGTTTTATTCAGATAACAGGTGGAGTAATGATTTTAGGATTTTCATCAATGAATGAACTAAATATTTCTCCTGTTAAATTATATAAAAAGCTTCGGATAAGAATTTAATGAGAAGCTGTATATTAAGTTAAAACTAATACTAAAGATTATTAGACCTTCCATAGTGGGATGCAAGGGTCTATCCCAATTTTTAAATAATTTTGGATAGATCCTAACAACTTAGGTTAAGTCAGTGTAAAATTTTCTATTTTTCACAGGAGACAATAAGAGGCAGACTTCTGCTTGAATATTTCTCTTTATCAAAGGAGCTGTACACATTTATTTTTCTAAATCCGGCTTCCTCTAGTATACCCAATAATTCTTTTTTCCTGATTGGAGTTAGCTCGATTGAGTTTTTAACTTCCTGACCTTCACTCTTTATCTTCAAGGTTGTATTAAAAATGAACCTATCTCCATGACTGTAACTTCTGATAAAGGTAATAGCTTCATTATCAATTAATGGAAGTTCCTCTATTCTATTGTCCAGGATATTATCATAATTTAATATTTGTATCAGAAGTTTCCCGCCTTTGTTTAAAATGCCATATGCTTTATTTATAAAGATTTTGATATCATCTATACTCAAATGTACCAGAGTATTTCCAAAGGTAAAGATACCGTCAAAGTTTGAGTTCAGGTCGGTTATATCCAGCATATTACATCTCTCAAAGGATACCCTTTTATATTTTGATCTTGCTGCGTCTATGAAAGACTTCTCTAAGTCTATTCCTATTATGTTGTATTCAGACAGTGCATTTGTTAGTTTCCCATTGGCACAGCCTACTTCTACTAGCTTAGACTTGCAATCTCTAAATTCCCCTCTCACAAATTCAGCCTGTTTTTCATTCAATGGAAAGATGTTATCATAATATTTGTTTATTGATTCATAAAAATTCATTTGAACCTCCTTCTTTGTCTTCTCTCTGGAAATATAAAAAGCCGGGAAACCCTAAAGATAATAGATCATTTCATACCATACAGCTCCTCCATGGGTAGATGCGGATATTCCATTTTTTTTATAACCCATTTTTTCATACACGCCGATAAGATTTTCTTTGCATATGAGCAATATGTTTTTCTTTTTTAGTTTTCTTGAAATTTCTATAAATTCTCTCATCATTTCAGATGCCATTCCTTGTTTTTGATATTCCGGACTCACTGCTACGGAAAATATTACTATATTTTCCCCACAACTTTCGTGACCAATAAGGCCTTTAAATTCTTCATCAGTTATGTCATCTTTGTTTGTTGAACCACTGTTTATATGTGCCACTATTTTACCTTTAATCTCTCCAACTATAAATCCATCAGCGAACTCAGATAGTCTTATTTTTATATTTTCTCTAGAAGCGGCTTCACACTCTGGAAAAGTCCTGCTTTCCAATATAAAGCATTCTTCCAAATCTTCTGGTTTCCCATTTCTTATTTTTAGTTTCATATTTTCATCTCCTATGCTTAATGGAATAATTTTTTTCTAAATTTTTTATGCTTTATTTGTAGGCAACATAATATCATTATATCAAATTTCCAGCCATAAAAGTACCTTACATAGGCAGCTTTATTTATAAAAAGAAAACTACCTTCAATGCAAGTTGACCAAAAATTCCGGAGGTCTATACATAATTTATAAAAAAATAGTCGGATAAAATCAATTATCTTTGGGCTAATCCACCATACAACTGACACACAACTTATAGATAATCAGAGCGGGTATCTATAAGTCCCATATTTTTATGTGACTTTCCTGAATCTTATTTAAAAATAATTCTGAAAAATTTCCCATTATATTTTGAATCATTTATAAATAAGATTGTTTTGCATATTTTTTTATTGTATTATCTAGAAAATTATTTCATTTTTGGTCAAAGTTTTTATGATAATTAATTACTAAATTGATTTTGAATAAAATAATTTTAAAATATATATAAAGATTTCAAGAAAGATATAAACAAATCACTAGAGGAGGAATTAGAATGACAAACCCAATTAAAAAAACTGCTATTTTATTGGCAGCTGCTTCCATTATTATGACTGCATGTACATCTAGCACAGGAAGTCAGAAAACGGCTGAAGCGGTTAAAATAAACAAAACGAACAACTACTCTTATGCGATAGTCGATACTAATCAGACTAAATTCTATGATGACACAAAAGAAATTGACCCAGTATCTTCTTCAGATGAGAATTTCTACGGTCAAGATGCCAACTTTGATGGGTTTCAACCAAATTATACAGTTAGTAACGATAGGAAAGTTGTCCTCGATAACGTAACTGGGTTAACGTGGATGAGAGGACCAAACACTGATTTAGACACCCCGCAAAAAGAAGATAAAATGTCTTTTGATGCCGCAAAAGATTATGTGAAAAAAGTAAATGCCATGAACTATGGGGGATATAATGATTGGAGAATACCAAGTGCAAAAGAACTCTACTCTCTAATTCAATTTACGGGAACTGATCCAGATCCTACGGCTAAAGCTGATATGTCAAAATTACATCCCTTTATCGATACAGATACATTTAATTTTGCATATGGTGAAACTTCTAAAAGAGAAAGAATAATTGATTCTCAATACTTGACAACAAATGCTTATATCGCCAATGGAGAAAGCCTGGAAGACAAGCTTTATTTCGGTGTAAACTTTGCTGATGGTAGAATAAAAGGTTATGAGGCCCTAATGCCATTTGATCACAATGTCGATAAAACTTTCTTCGTGCAATTAGTTAGAGGAAATGAAAAGTATGGAATTAATGATTTTTTCGATAATGCCGATAACACTATTTCTGACAGATCCACAGGACTTATGTGGACAAAAGATGACAGTCAAAAAGGTATGACTTGGAAAGATGCTCTTGCATGGGTGCAAGAGAAAAACACTGAAAACTATTTAGGTCATAATGACTGGAGATTACCAAATATTAAAGAATTGCAAAGTTTAACTGACTACGACAATGCCCCAGATTATAATGGTAAACCAGCTATTGATACAGATTTCTTCAACTACACGACTATTACAAACGAGGAATACAAAGAGGATTATCCTTGGTACTGGTCTGGAACTACACATGCATCTGTATCAGGTGACGGCTCAAACGGTTGTTACGTCCCAATGGGAAGGGCAATGGGATATGAAAATGGTTGGATAGATGTCCACGGTGCCGGTGCTCAGAGAAGTGATCCTAAATCGGAAACTGCTTTCTCAAAACTATCCAAAAAAGATAATGGATATTATTATGGGGATGCACCTCAGGGAGATGCAAACAGAGTGTATAATTTTGTAAGATTAGTCAGAGATATCGATTAATTTAGAGAAATAATCTTGCTCTAATTATATTTTCATCATATTAGTAAAAAAGAGGATGCCTTAGAAGTAAGAACTTCGTCATCCTCTTTTTATTTTATAATATTTACTCTGTTAAAAAATAACCTGTCCACAATAAATTAAAAATCAATTAGCCTTCATGATTTACAATGAAAAAAAGAAAAGAGCCTTAGAATTACGGCTCTTTAAACATGATGTTGATACATGAAACTGTTAAATCATATCCTCTGCTATTTTTATTGCGTCTTCTATAAACCCTGGGCAGAGCTTTTGTGTAAGTTCTTTTTCTTCAACAATTTTAGCTCCATTCTCTGTAGATTTATCATATCCTAACAAACCTTTACATGTGCATGCCCCATTATTTTCAATAAACTTATCCATGAATGTTTTTACCAATTCTTTGACTTTTTTCTTCGTCTCTAAATCTCCAGGATCTGCAGATCCATATTTAAGACCAAGGACCATACAAATTCCGCTTACAGCTCCACATACTTCTGCTTTAGAAAGCCCTCCACCAAATCCTGAAGAAATTTTTAGAGCCGTTTCCATATCTAAATTTAATTCCTCTGCAAAAGCGCTTATTGTTGCTTGACAACAATTATAATCCCCAAAGTTTCCCACAGCTTTTTCTGTTCTCGTCATTTTTCACTCCTTTTATAACATATTTCATTTTCCATAAATATTTTACATTAATATTTAATAATTGACAACTTAATATTTCCCATTACAAACTAAGAAGTAGCTGCCATTGGCAGCTACTTCTTAGTTTGTATAGAGTAATTTTTATATCCACCTGAAAGATTGTAACAATCAAAACCAAGATTTAACATTACATTATGAGCAGCATTTCCTGTAACTCCTTTATTGCAATGAACAACGTATCTTTTATTCTTATCAAGCTTTTGAGCCTTTGCTCTCAAATCCCCGAGAGGAATGTTAATTGCACCTGGAATATGTGAGGCATCATATTGTTTACTTGCTCTTACATCAATCACAGTATAATCATCTCTGTTTTTCATCAGTTCTTTTACTGATAAAATCTTATTTTTCCCATATATGGCATTTTCCAATATCATCCCTGTGTACATTACAGGATCCTTTGTAGTAGAAAATGGAGGTGCATATGCCAAATCAAGATGGAAAAGCTCATCTACAGTGGCTCCGGTACTCATAAGTGCAACAAATACATCTATTCTTTTATCTACTCCGTTCTCTCCTAGTATTTGTACTCCCAGAAGCTTTCCGCTTTTCCTATCGGCGACAGCTTTTATTACCATCTCTCTACTTGTTTCAAAATATTCAGTCTGATTAGATTTTATATTATGAATAACCTCAACATCATAACCTCTTTCAACAGCCTGTTCCTCCGTCATTCCTGTAGACGCGACTGCCATGTCAAATACTTTAAATATCCCTGTTCCAAGAATACCCTTAAATCTTAGTTGTCCTCCTGTGATTACATCTCCACAAATTCTTCCCATCTTGTTTGCTGTAGATCCAAGTGGGACATACATTGGTTCCCCGTTTATAATGGACCATGCCATAGCCACATCACCTACGGCGTATATCCCGTCAATATTTGTTTCTAATTTATGATTTACTTTTACTGCCCCATTTGGATATAACTCCACCCCTATACCTTCAGCAAGTTTAGAGTTTGGTTTAACTCCTGTGCATACAACGACAAAATCAGCATCTATTTTTTTACCCGTTGCAGTTTCAACAGATCTTTCATCTATTTTAGTAACTTCTTCTCCTAAAATAAGGTTTACCCCTTTTTTAGTCAGGTAGTCCTCTAAATACACTGCCATATCTTTATCCATCTTAGACATGGCCCTGTCTTCTCTTTCTACTACAGTAACCTCTATACCCAGGTTTTCCAAGTTTTCCAATAGTTCTAAACCTATATATCCGGCGCCTATAATAAAAGCTTTTTTAGGAGAATTAGCTGCTATATATTCTACTATTTTATCTGCAGATTTAATATTTCTTAGAAAAAATACATTCTTTCCCTCTATACCAGCTATAGGTGGTTTTATAGGTGAAGCTCCTGTAGCTATTACTAATTTATCATAATTATCTTCAAATTCTTTTCCTGTTGTAAGATTTTTTACAACAATAGTTTTTTTATCTTTATTTATAGACAATACTTCATGGCATATTTTTAGCTTCATATTAAACCTTTTTTCAAACCATTTATCTGTTCTTGGTGTGAGAACATCTCTTTCTATTGCCTCATCCCCTATATAATAAGGAAGCCCGCAACCTGAATAACTTATATCACTGTCCTTATCGTATATGGTTATTTCACACTCTTCATTATTTCTTCTTGCTTTTGCTGCTACTGATGTTCCAGCTGCTACAGATCCGATTATCACAATTTTCATTTTATCCTCCCTATAGTAATGTTTTATGCAATGGATGCTTTAATTTCAAAGTGTTTTCTTGTTGAATTTGAAATTTTTACTAAAATCAACATAACCGGAACCTCTACCAAAAGCCCTACTACAGTGGCTAGAGTCACCCCTGAATTGATCCCAAACAAAGATATTGCTACTGCCACTGCTAATTCAAAGAAGTTACTTGCACCGATCATAGCTCCTGGAGAAGCGACATCGTGGGGCATATTCCATTTTTTTGCCCAGACATAGGCTAAAATAAATATTAAGAATGTCTGTATAGTAAGAGGAATTGCAATAAGAGCTATATCCATAGGATTGTTAAGAAGTTTATCTCCCTGAAAAGAAAATATTATAATAAGTGTTAACAATAAGCCTAACATAGTACTCTTATCAAACTTTTTAATAAATGTATTTTCTAAATAATTCAAGCCTTTATTAGCCACTACAGCTTTTCTTGTAATCCAGGCTGCAATGAGAGGTGTTACCACAAATAAAACTACCGACAAAAACAGAGTTGCATATGGTACCGTAATATTTGAAACTCCTAGCAGTAATCCTACTATAGGAACAAAAGCCACCAGGAGAATAAGGTCATTTACAGCCACCTGTACCAGGGTATAAGCTGCATCTCCGTTAGTTAGTTTACTCCATACAAAGACCATAGCTGTACACGGTGCCGCTCCCAACAGAACTGCTCCTGTAACGTATTCATCAGCAAGTTCTGCAGAAATAAGTCCGCTGAATACTCCCTTTAAAAAGAACACTGCTAAAATATACATTGTAAAGGGTTTAATCAGCCAGTTTATACTAGTAGTTATGGCTAACCCTTTTAAATTTTTAGTGGCATCTACAATACTTTTAAAGTCAATCTTAAGCATCATAGGGTAGATAATAAGCCATATAAGCACTGCTATCGGCATGGATATATTGGCATATTCCAATTTCCCCAAAACTTCTGGTATTTGAGGTAAATATTTCCCTATTAGTACTCCCCCTATCATACAGAGTATCACCCAAACTGTAAGATATTTTTCAAAAAAATTGATTCCTGTTTCCTGTTTCATCTTAACCCTCCTTGATATGATTAAATAATCATATACATCATTAAAAAATTTTATAATAATTTAGACGCAGCATTTATAAGTGCATGTCTAATTATACATAATTAACATGCTGAACATTTGAGATTTTCTAAATCCTCTAAAAATACTTCTCCAGTAAGCCTTGTCTCTAAAATTTCTCTTACAAAGTGATTTTCCTTAAGAAATTTTTCAGATATCTCATAGTCAACCCACTGAGATCTCTTTTCTCCTATAATTATTCCTGCCTTTTTTAATTTATTGAGGTGCCTGGAAAGATTGGACTGATTTAGCCCTAACACGTCCTCTAAAACACATACACAAATTTTATCCTTTTTATATAATATGTTTAATATTCTCATTCTATTGTTGTCGGAAATTAATTTTAATATATCCATTATCTCCATAATATTACCCCTTTACTATATGATTATAAAATCATATTACAACAAAAGATTATATTAAGCAAGTATTTTTTTATGTCGACTGAGGGTGAAATACAATTTTTCAGAATATAGCTTGTGTAAATAAATATAATGGTAATCTGAAGAAAACTTATTTTTTTTGTCCTGCATATGTTACAGAAAGTATTGATTTGTAATAGTCTTTGTAGTAATATTACAGTAACTTTCTAATACGGGAGAAAAAAATGAATACAAAATATACAGAATTATTTGATTTAAATAAACAAAACAATATGAGGAATTTTTTTTTGGAGATCCTGGGTCCCCAGGGAAAAATTGAAAAATATCCAAAAGGGGCTATAAGCTCCAAAGATATTGAAAAGCATCTTTATGTTGTAAAAACCGGAGCAGTTAATGTTTCTATCTGTGATATAGGCGGAGAAGAGCAGATGATTTATAGGTTATATCCAGGAGAAATTTTAGGAGAGTTTGAAATCTTCTCAGAAGTAAGTCAAAATTATACCTTACACTTCTTAGAAGAGAGTACTCTCTGGAAAATAGAAAAAGATAAAATAACTGAGATTCTCAAAGACAAGCCTGAATATTACCGTTTTTTTATGCACAGTATGAGTCGAAAGTACAATCTTTCTCTTATACAGTCAGGTTTTAATAAATTTTATTCCAGCGAAGAAAAACTTACTGAATTTCTTCTGAGAATATGCAACATTAGAGAACCAGCTTCAAGTGTAAATATAAAAATTGAGGGCTATACCCATGAAGATATAGGAAAGGGAATAAATGTTTCTAGGATAGGTATAACAAATATTCTCAAAAGGCTTGAAGAAAAAAATCTGATAACTGTAAAAAGAAAACTAATAATTGTAAAATCTGTAGAAAATTTGGCAGAATACAGGGAAAGTATTAGAAAAAATAAATAGTGATGCTGCTGTGTCTCTGGAATTTATATATTTTGAACAGACAATTTATTGAGGAGTTTTAGTTAAGGTCTTCTCAATAAATTGTCTGTTTTAATTTTTTGATATAATTTATTAAACTTATATCAAAAAAATCATATCCTGTTCATAATTATTTCAGTTTATCTTTCTGTTAGTAAACATTTGATGCTAAAAGAACGATTATAGTGTCAAATTAAAACTATAAATTAAATATATCTTTTTAATGTAAAATATCTTACAAAACTATCATTTAAAATGATATATGATAAAGATCTAGAAGTAAAATAAATTTATTAAGGGGGGCATATTTTATGATCAAGCTTATTGGAATACTTATCATTGTATTGGGATTCTCATTTAAACTTGACACCATTGCTGTTGTATTGGTTGCAGGTGTCGCAACCGGTCTTGTTTCTGGTGTGGATTTCATGGCAATACTTTCTACTTTGGGGGAAGCTTTTATACAAACTAGATACATGACACTTTTTCTCTTGACTTTACCTGTTATAGGGATACTTGAAAGAAACGGACTAAAAGAAAGAGGAGCACATTTTATTAAGGGAATGGATAGCCTAACCAGCGGAAGGATATTATCTTTCTACATGATTATAAGAACTCTTGCTGCTGCCTTATCTGTAAGACTAGGAGGGCATGTGCAATTTATAAGACCTCTTATCTATCCAATGGCCCAAAGTGCCTCTGAAAACAAGTTGAGCAGAACTCTTTCAGAAAAAGAAAATGACAAATTAAAGGGTGTCGCCTGTGCCGTGGAAAACTATGGTAACTTTTTCGGACAAAATGTTTTTGTAGCCTCAGGGGGAGTTCTTCTGATTGTCGGTACACTTCAGGAACTTGGAGTAATAGTTGAACCTTATTCAGTTTCTAAGGCTGCCATTCCTATGGCATTTATCTCTGTTCTATTATCATTCGTTCAAAATTACTGGACTGACAGATCTCTTTCAAAAGCTCATTTAGAAACTAAGTTGGAAAAGGGGGTAAAAGAATGAAAAATATGATTCTGGAAATAATGTATCTTCTCACAGGACTTGTTGCAATTGCCACCGGTGCATATGCACTTACTGACAAAAAACACAAAACCAAAACAGGAACGGGTATCTTTTGGATAATATTTGGAATAATATTTATGGCTGGAAAAAGCATTCCACCACATATAGTTGGTATACTTCTTTTCGTTATGGGTGGTCTCGCAGCCTTTAATAAAGTCGGATGCGGTTCTCAGGAACTGTCTTCTGAAGAATACCGAGAAGAAAGAAGCCAAAAGATTGGTAACACAATATTTTTCCCGGCTACATCGATTGGAATCATTGCCTTTGCTGTTGCACAGTTTACAGATTTAGGAGGATTAGTTGGCTTAGGGTTAGGTTCTATTATTTCCCTGATTTTTACCCTTGTTGTTACAAAGGAAAATCCAAAATATATAGGATATGAAAGTTCTAGAATGCTTCAGCAGATAGGTTCTACGACAATACTCCCACAACTTTTGGCATCATTGGGAGCTCTGTTCGCACTTGCTGGTGTGGGAACAGTTATTTCTGAGATCATGAGTAAAATAATTCCAGAAGGAAATATCTTGGCTGGTGTAACAGTGTATTGCCTTGCCATGGCAATTTTTACAATGATAATGGGTAATGCATTTGCAGCTTTTGCTGTAATCACAGCTGGAATCGGAATACCCTTTGTTTTTTCCCACGGTGCAAATCCTGCAATTGCAGGAGTATTAGGTCTTACTGCAGGTTATTGCGG
>NZ_JBFHGC010000016.1:0-12698 GCF_041583315.1 Ilyobacter sp.
AACTCCAGAAAAGAAAAAATCCTTACTTTTTTCAGAGGCAAGTCTCTAGAAAATAGAATAACAACGGAGATTTCCGATGAAAAAAGAGTTTATCCACAGGCTGACGTTATTTTTATATCTCCATAAAAAAAAGGCTGTGCTTAATAAACTGTACCCTTTGTCAAGGACACTTAAAAAAAGTATAGTTAAGCAGACAAAAGAAGATGATCTCTGTATTGAGCAGGGGTCATCTTTTTTAAATCCCACTGATACCTGTAGTTGTTGTAATAATTCATATATCTTGCTATTTCTTTTTTTACTTCCTTTAAAGTTTTCAAAGGTTTTAAATTTAGGTTATCTTTCATATGACCAAAAAATGATTCCATCGGAGCATTATCCCAACAATTTCCTCTACGCGACATAGATTGAGCTATATTTTTACTTATGAGTAATTTTTTAAATTTAGGGTTTGTATAATGAAACCCCTGGTCCGAATGGATCAAACATTCTGAATCAAGTTTAAACCTTTTTCTAGTTAAGCGCTTCACTGTATTTAGGGCAATATCCAATTTAAGATTATCAGATACCTCGTAGGATAAAACTTCATTAGTGCAGCTGTCTTTTATAGCTGAAAGATAAGCTCTTTTGCCATTTCCATAGGTTAAATATGTAATATCTGTTAAAAGAATTTTTCTAGGAATTCCCTGTTTAAACCTTCTTTCTAGAGCATTAGATACAGTACTATGTTCTTTAGTTGCTTTAGCAATATTCTTATACGGATTGGGCTTTCTATGGGGACAGATAATTCCATATTTCTTCATAATTCTTCTAATTTTTTTCAAGTTAAAAACAACATTAAAATCATTTTCTAAAATCATCCTAATGCTACGAGCACCTTTCTTATACCCCTTTCGCTTAAAAGCCTTCAGTAGCAAATTCTTATCTTTAAAATCCTCAATTTCTTTCTTTTTTCTAACCTTTTCTGAGTTAAGATAGTTGTAATAACCTGACCTAGAAACTCCAGCTTGTGCGCATAAAAATTTAACCATCGACTTTAGTCCATGATTTTTAATAGTTGATTTAATAGCTTCAAATTTTTCTGATTTATTTAGGCATCTCCCCTTTCTATCTCGTCCAACTTTTTTAGGAATTCATTTTCAATTTTTAAATATTTTATTTCAGCCTCAAGACGTTTAATCTTTTCAGAATCAGTCAATTCTCTTTCTATAGACCTTCCAGAGTTTATTTTTCTTGAATCTTTCAATCCCAGCTCACCATTTTCTTTAAATGCTTTTCTCCAACGGCGACTAGCCATTTGAATTCTTTTTTTACCAAGAATTTCTGCATCAAAGTCTGCTTCTTCAAAGATTGCACGCGGTATCTTACCTAATTTATATTCCTCGATAAATTTTTTTTTAAATTCAAAACTGTATGTAATAGATTTATTAGAAACTTTCACTACATATTTATTTTTTGACAATAACTTAACTTCAGTATTAGCAAATAACTTCTTAGACATATTCTCCTCCTCAAAACTTCTTGAAAAAATTGTATCAAAAAAAACCATGAAACAGACACTTTTTTCAAGTGTCCGGTTTCATGGTTACAGTTTAATAGGGGCATCTCTCTGTTATTTTACAACTATAACTTTAAATGAGTTTGTAGTTCCCACTTTGAATACTTCTTCTCCGCAAGTAGCTACAATTATATCTCCGGTTTTCGCAAGCCCTTTAGCTACAGCTTCTTTTTCCACAACTGTATAGAACTCGTCTAAAGTCATTACGTCTTTTTGTACAAAAGAGATAACTCCTCTTGAAAGAGCCAGTTGATTTGCAGCCTTTGTGTTGTTTGTAAGAGCTAATATATGAGCAGTAGGGAAATATTTTCTAAGAGCTCTTGCTGATCTTCCGCTCTGAGTTCCTACAGCTATAAGTTTTGCATTCAGTACCTCTGCTGCATCTACAGTTCCCTTTGCTACAGCTTCTGTTATACTTATGTCTCCTTCAAAATCCATGTCATATGCAGGGATCATAGAGTCTGTTTTTTCAGCTATCTGTGCCATTATCTCTACAGCTTCCACCGGGTACTTACCTTTGGCAGTTTCTCCTGAAAGCATTACTGCATCTGTACCGTCGATTATTGCATTGGCCACGTCTCCTGCCTCTGCTCTTGTAGGTCTCGGGTTTTTGATCATTGAATCAAGCATCTGAGTTGCAGTTATTACCATTTTCCCGATCTCATTACACTTATCTATCATCATTTTCTGAGCAAAAGGTACTTCCTCTACTGGAATTTCTACTCCTAGATCTCCTCTGGCAACCATTATTCCGTCAGATAATTCTAAGATCTCGTCAAAATTGTCTACACCCTCTTGATTTTCTATTTTAGAGATTATTTTTATATCTTCTCCGCCATTTTCATCAAGAACCTTTCTTACTTCTCTTACGTCATCTGCTTTTCTTATAAAAGATGCAGCTACGAAGTCTACTTTTTGCTCGCAACCAAACTTAAGGTCACCTTTATCCTTTTCAGAAAGAGCAGGAAGCTTAACTGATGTTCCAGGAAGGTTAATTCCTTTGTTCTCTCCTAATTCTCCTGTATTGTTTACAAGGCACTTCACTTCGTTACCTGATACTGATTTTACTGTAAGCTCTATAAGACCGTCATCTACAAGTACTGTATCTCCGGCTTTAAGGTCTTTAGCTATCCCTTCATAAGTTACAGCAACTATATTTTTGTTACCTATAACATTTTTATCAGTTGTAATTGTGAATTCTTGTCCGGCTTCAAGAGTTACATCTTGTCCGTTTTCAAGTTTTATAGTTCTGATCTCAGGTCCCTTAGTGTCTAAAAGAATAGCTACTCTAGCTCCTGTAGCTTCATTTACTTCTCTCATAGTTTTGATTCTGTCTCCGTGCTCTTCATAATTTCCGTGAGAAAAGTTAAGCCTCATAACATTCATACCTGCATTGGAAAGCTTTGTAAGCATCTCTTTGCTTTCTGATTTAGGACCTATCGTACATACTATTTTCGTTTTTTTCACTCAGTATTCCCCCTTAATAATTTTAATAATATCGACATTACAACTTCCATCATTTTTCTTAGTTAAGATATAGATTGTATTTTTAAAAATCAAGTTGATTTTTTAAGCTCGCTTTTAATTCCATGAACTATTCTAGTGTACATTAAATTCTATACCTTTATACATTTAAAGTCAAGAAGCACATCGAGTGATATTTAAACTTTACGAGATCAAAAAAAGACCTTTATTTTTAGATTGTTATTTTTTTATTTTAACTATATCTATTAATCAGGTGTATCTTCAATCAAACCATATACTAAGTTTACGATACATTTGTTTCAATTGTGGGGTATATTTCTTCGATTATTTCAAAAAAAAATAGACTTAAAATTTTCTAAAAAATATTTTTTTATAACACTTGGTAAAATAAGATTTAAAAATGACCATTATGAAACCTTAAAAAAAGTTAATCTTCTTTAACTTAATTTTGATTTTTGAATATTTTTAATTAAGAAACAGTAACAGTTTTTATAAAAAATCAATAATTTATACATAAAAATATAAATTATACTGCTCTGTACAAAAAAAGACTGCCGGTTAAGGCAGTCTGTAGTTAATTATTTTTTGATATTGTAGAAAACTTCCATTCCACCATATACAGCTGTTTCTCCAAGCTCTTCTTCAATTCTAAGAAGTTGGTTGTATTTAGCCATTCTGTCTGATCTTGAAGCTGATCCAGTTTTGATTTGACCTGCATTTGTAGCTACTGCTACGTCAGCGATAGTCGCATCTTCTGTTTCTCCAGATCTGTGTGATACTACTGCTGTGTATCCTGCTTTTTTAGCCATTTCGATAGCCTCTAAAGTCTCAGTTAAAGTTCCGATTTGGTTAAGTTTGATTAAGATTGAGTTAGCTGACTTCTTCTCGATTCCCATTGCTAGGTACTCTGTGTTAGTTACGAATAGATCGTCTCCAACTACTTGAGTTGTAGCTCCTACTTTTGCAGTAAGCTTTGCGAAACCTATCCAGTCATTTTCATCGAATCCATCTTCGATTGAAGTTATTGGATACTTCTCTACAAGACCTGCATACCAGTCTACCATCTCGTCTGTAGTTCTCTTGATTCCACCTTCTCTTTTGAAGTGGTAAGTTTTTTCTCCGTCTGCTCCATCTTTAGTACAGAACTCAGAAGCTGCTGCATCTAGTGCTAGAGTGATATCTTTCCCTGGCTCGTATCCTGCGGCTTTGATAGCTTCCATTATGATATCAAGAGCACCTTCAGTACCTTGAATATTCGCTGGAGCGTATCCTCCTTCGTTTCCTACGTTTGTAGAGTCTCCGTTTGCTTTAAGGATTTTTCCAAGGTGGTGGAATACTTCAGTTCCCATTCTTAATCCTTCAGCAAAAGTTTTTGCTCCTACTGGCTGAACCATGAATTCTTGTACATCTACAGCTGAATCTGCATGTGATCCACCGTTTAGTATGTTCATCATTGGAAGAGGTAATTCTTTAGCATTAGTTCCTCCAAGGTATTTGAATAAAGATAGACCTAAAGCTTCCGCTGCTGCTTTTGCAACTGCAAGAGATACTCCTAATATTGCGTTAGCTCCTAATCTTGCTTTTGTTTTAGTTCCGTCAAGTGCGATCATTAATCTGTCGATAGCAACTTGGTTAGTAGCATCCATCCCTAAGATAGCCTCTCTGATTTCAGTATTTACATTGTTTACTGCAGTAAGACAACCTTTTCCTAGGTATCTTGATTTATCTTCGTCTCTAAGTTCTACTGCTTCTCTTTCACCAGTAGATGCTCCAGACGGAACAGCTGCTCTTCCCATAGCTCCACATTCTAATCTTACATCTACTTCTACAGTTGGATTTCCTCTTGAGTCCAAAATTTCTCTAGCTTTTACGTCTACTATTGTCGTCATTCTTAAATACCTCCATACTATATTTATGATTACTATAAGATAATAACACATTTATTTTCCTTCGTAAAGACAGGGCTTTGTTCTATTTTTAATCATATGGTACTCACTAATCACCCAAAAAAATATTTTGTGTCGTTTTGACCATCTTAGTTCGGTTGTAGAACTATTAATCCCTATCTAATAAGCCTCCAAGAATACCTCCTGCTACAGCCCCGCCTAATAAAGTGCCTCCAGATCCACCTCTCTCCCTAGAACTACCCATATTTGCGTAGAGTCTTTCTGCAAGTTTTGATATAGGCATGCTCTGCATATAGACTCTTCCAGGTCCCTTAAGTGTGGCTAGGAAAAGTCCCTCTTTTCCAAAAAGTGCATTTTTAAATCCCCCTACAAATCTTATATCATAGTCTACACTCCTTTCAAATCCAACTATACAACCAGTGTCCACCCTCAGAGTTTCCCCGGATTTGAGATCCTTTTCTATGATCGTTCCACCGGCATGGACAAATGCCATCCCGTCACCCTTGAGCTTTTGGAGTATAAATCCTTCTCCTCCAAAAAATCCGACTCCCAGTTTTTTTGTAAAAGCCACATCTATGTCTATACCGTTAGCTGCACATAAAAATGAATCTTTTTGACATATAAACTCCCCGTTAAATTTATCCAGATCTATGGGTATTATCTGGCCTGGATAGGGAGCACTGAATCCCACAGCTCTTTTTATTCTTCCGTTATTTTTAAATGTTGTTATAAAAAAACTCTCTCCTGTGATCATTCTTTTAAATCCTCCGAAGATCCCCCCTCCGGTTCCAGTCTGCATCTCCAAATTATCTTCCATATAAGTCATGGCACCAGCCTCAGCCCTTACTCCTTCTCCTGGATCTAGTTCTATCTCTACGAGCTGCATTCCCTGTCCGTAAATTTTATAATCTATCACATCTGCCATTATTTTTTACCTCCGTTAATTTATTCTACATATAAGCTTACACTAATAATCACGCAATTCTCAAGAAAAATAATTTTATAATTTGAATTATTAAAAACAGGCCTGCAAAATAGCAGGCCTGAATGATTAATTTTCAATTATTTTTTTTAGCTCTTCTTGAGATTTGATATTTAGAAGGTCATACTTAACTCTGTCTTTTACGTCCTCAAAGTCAGCCTTTTTATACTTAACTTCTTTTACTTTTTGGAATACATAGATCTCTCCGTCAGCCTCTATAAATTTAAACGTATCAAGGTCACTTCCGAATATTCCTTTGACAAGCCCTATTTTATATCCCAATTCCGGAATGTATCCGCCCTCTGTTATTCCAGTATAAAGTTTACTGGCTGCTATATTTTTTCCGCCCTTTGAAACTTCTTCAAATGTCAGCTCTTTATTTTGAAGTTTTTCAGCTACTGCTGAAGCCTCTTCTTTTACCATTTTTTCAGTTGCGTCAGATATTTTATCCAGAATAAGGATATGTCTGGCTTTTGCCTTCGACTCTTCTTTTTCCTCTACAAAAATTATATGATGTCCGAACTGTGTCTCCACTACTTCAGGATACACTTTTCCGGCTTCTCCTTTAAATACCGCATCTTCAAAAGCCTTTACCATCTGACCCTTTTCAAACCATCCGAGGTCTCCTCCATTAGGTCCAGTAGGTCCTTCGGAATACTTTACAGCAAGAGCTTCAAAGTTTTCGGGAGTAGCTTCTTTTAAAATCTCTTCAGCTTTTTTTACTGCAGCCTTTTTGTCATCCTCCGAAACTTCTGCCTGGAACTGTACAATATTGGCATTAGCACTTGCTGCTGTATCATAAGCCAGCTTGTTTTTTTCAAAGAAATTTTTAAGCTCACCGTCATCTACTTTAGAATTGTTTCTTATATCTTTTTCAAGCTTTATTCTTAAGCCATAGAGTTTATCTGTAGTAGAAAGGTTCTCATCTACCACAATCCCTCTTTTTATAGCTTCTTTTGCTATGGCTATATCATTTTCAAAGGATTTTTTTGTCATCTCTTCTGCCTTAGCTACATCTCCGCCTGTTGCAAATAAGTTTCTGATAGTTCTGTTAGCCATATCCACATTTGTGATTACGAACCCGTCTTTTTCGAGAGAAGGCTGCTCTAGATACTTCACGTATCCATCGTCCACACCTTCTAACTTCATATTTTCCTTTTCTTCATGTAAAAGAGCAGAATATTTTTCAATCCCTTTTTGCTCTTTCAGTTGAGTTTCTAATTCAGATTTAGCTTCATCATAGGTTTTACCCAGATAAATTCCATACTTATTTGACTCGTATTCCTCTTTCAACTCATCTTCGCTAGGAACATACTGTTCTTTTATAGCCTCGATGGTTTTTTCTATTAGGATTCCCTCTTCTATCTCTTTTTTCAGAGTAGTCTTTGTGTAACCCTGTATTTGGAGCATTCTTTTAAATTGTTCCTTATCATCTACAGATTTTACGATTTTATCATACTCTGCATTTACATCTTTTTTTGGAACTTTTACTTTCAGTTTCTTTGCTATCTGCATTGTCAGTTCTTTTTCAATTACCTGATTAAAAGCTACTAAATTGCTAAGCTCTTTATCTAAATTGTTTCCGAAGTATTGATAATATACTCCCGAAAGATTTGTCATGGTTCTTTCTACTTTTAAAGTGTTAACCTTTTTTCCGTTGATTTTAAATGCATAACTTTGATTTCCCATTCCCATTCTGATATTTGATACAATAACCGTAAGCATAGATAGAAAAAAAGCTATGGTTATTACCCAAATTATCGGCTTCATATTTTTCCTGAGTTTTCTGACAGCCATTATGTCCCCCTTAATAATTTTAGTATTTCTTCAATTATAGCAACTGATAATTCAATTTTCAATCTATTTAACAAAAAAAGGCCTAAAAGGCCTCCCTTTGCTAAATTAAAATTTTTATTATGATTTTTGATCAAGATTATATTTTCTTATTTTCTCATATAAAGTTGTTCTTCCTATGCCAAGAAGTTTTGCAGTTTCCTGCTTGTTCCATCTTGTCTTTTGCAGAGCAGTTGCTATTACTACTTTTTCCACTTCTGCCAGATCATATATCTCTTGTTCAAGGATATCCTTCAGAGGTCCCACTCCTATTACAGTTTTGTTTTCTAGAGTATCGGACTTCATCTTTATTTCCAGTGGAAGATCCTCTACACCTATTACTTTGGTGTTAGAAAGTATAACCATTCTCTCTACTATATTCTTGAGTTCTCTTATGTTTCCAGGGTAAGAATATTCCATGAGGTATTTCATAGCCTCTCCTGATATTACAGGCATCTCTCTGTGAAGTTCAAGAATTATCTTATTCAAGAAGTAGTTTGCCAGTAGAGGTATATCTTCCCTTCTGTCTCTTAGAGGTGGTACCTCTATAGGGAATGCCGACAATCTGTGGTAAAGATCGCTTCTGAACTTTCCTTTTTCCGTTTCCTCTTTAAGATTCTTATTTGTAGATACTATAAATCTTACATCTACTCTTCTAGATTTGTTCCCCCCTACCCTTCTAAACTCTCCGTATTCTATAACTCTTAGAAGTTTTGCCTGGGACTTTAGATCCATTGCAGCTATTTCATCTAAAAATACAGTTCCCCTGTCAGTCTCTTCTAAAATACCTCTTTTACTAGAAGAAGCCCCTGGAAAAGCTCCTCTTTCATAACCAAAAAGTTCTGATTCTATAGATTCAGAAGGCAGTGAAGCACAATTTATGATTATAAAATTGTTTCTTCTTCTGTCGCTTTTCTTGAATATCTCTTTTGCTATAAGCTCTTTTCCTGCTCCGTTTTCTCCGCTTATGAGGACTGTCAGATCGCTTTCAGCTACTCTCTCCACAAGATTTTTTACCTCTTTTATCTTCATAGTCTGACCCACTATCTCATTTGTCTCTTCTACATATGAAAGTTTCTCTTCTAACTTTCTTTTTTCCTTTAGAAGTTCTAGATTCTTCAGGGCAGGGATTATTATCCTGTTCATCTCTTTGAGATTTACAGGCTTTAATAGGTAGTTATAGACATCTGCACTTTTAAGTTCATTTATTATATCTTCTTTTTCCTCGTCTATAAGACCCACTATAACAAAATCTTTACCTATTCCTCCGAGTTTTCTTTTTACCTCTGAAAAGCTGAACCATGTCATGTACTCATCTAGCAGTACAATGTCAAAATCACTTTCTCTCAGCATATCCAATCCATCTAGAAAATTATTAAATGTTATTACCTCATATTCTTCAGAAAGTTCTTTTCTTATTTGCTTAAGAGTTTCCTTTCTCTCCGAAATTGCCAAAATTGACTTTTTCATATCTATTTTTCCTCCTGGTTTGTTCTAAAATAAAGCGTTCTATTTTCGCCTGTTATTTTTATATCTGTATTATAATAGATATTTCAAAATTCTTCAATACTATAATTAAAAATATATATAAAAATAAAACAAAGAGTCTATTTTTTGGCTCCTATTTTTTTTCAGTGTACATCTTTTTCTTGAGTTTTTGTGTCCACATTACGTATCTGGTCATTTTAAATATAACTCCACAGGACTCACAATTATTTTAAATGTAATATAATAGTCCAGTGACTCTTTTTTTATTCTGTATTTCTCCACGACCCTCTCACACTCTTTCTTTTCTAAAACAGTAAAAATAATACTATCTGATCCCGGCCAAACATGGCTATCCAGATGCTTTTTGCTCTTTTCCCAGGACCCCTTGAGAGATGGAAAAATTGTGTATTCCTCTATACCCTCTTCCACCAACATCCCAACAAGCTCATCTTCCAGAGAAGAATCACATACTATTCTCAATAATTTATACTCCTTCATTTTATTTTCCTCCATTTCCAAGATTCAAGGTCTATTTGAGATATTCCCTGTATTTTTCATAAGACAGGTAATAATCCAGTCCCGCCTTTAGCAGGGAAAGTTCCGCTTCTCTGAGGGCACTCTCGATCTGAAGGAGATCTATTACACTCACCAGTCCGTTTTCATATCTTCTTTTTTCTACACTGTAGTTTTCATATGAAGATTCCACTGCCGCCTCCTGCTCTTTTACTGTCTCTTCAAGCCTCAAAAGTTCCAGATAATTACTTCTCAGAGTAACCTCTATATCATCCTTCGCCTTTTTTTCCAGATTTTTATATTTTTCAGTTTCATTTTTATACCTGTTATACGCATCTACATTCTGACCAAACTCAAAAAGATTCATAGTTACAGTTACCCCTGCATTCCAGTTCCAGTCCTCTACAGACCCGTCAAAATTCCCATCTTCTCCTGTGTAACCAAATCTTAAGTCCACTTTTGGAAAAAATTCTGACCTGGCCAAAGATTCGTTCGCCTGGGTAAGTTCATAATCCAGCCTGGCTATTTTCGAATCTCTGTTTTTTTCTCTTGCCAGAGTTACATCACCCTTTATATCTATCAGGGATAGATCGTATTTTTCAGAATTCACAGGCTGAAGTTCCAGTTCCGCCTCTCTATCAATCCCCATCTCATTTTTAAGTTCTAGTTCTGCAATGGCCATCTCATTTTGAACCCTTATAATATTGGTCCTGACATTTCTCACTCTGGTGGCAAAAGGTAGTACATCTGCCTTTGAAAAAAGCCTAAGTTCATACTTTCTCTGAGCTTTTTTATACTGCCCATCCAAATCTTTGAAAGATGACTGATAAACCTCAAGTTCCCTCTGAAGTTTTAATATGCTTAAATATTTTTCTATGATGAGAAGCCTTAAGTCACTTCTGGATTTTAAAAATTTATAGTTTGAACGCTCCCTTACTTTTTTAGCCGCTGTTATCCCTGCACCTATCAGTCCTCCCCTATACAGTGGCTGTACAAGTTCTATGCTGTTGGAATAGCTGTCATCTCTGCTGCTCTCCCCGTAGATATCTTCCTGATTTCTGTCATACATCCCCGTATAGCTTATCTTTGGAAGTGCCTCCTTATATGCCTCTCTCACCTGAAGAGCTGAGTTCTCCAGGTCAATATCTGCATTTTTTATGGTATAGCTGTTGGTAAGGGACCTTTTTATACACTCTTCCAGATCCATCTTGACGGTTTCGCCATATGAAAAGACAGATACTGTCCATATTAACACCACAATAAAAATATTTTTCATACCTATCTCTCCTCACATAAAAAATAGAATACATCATAATTTTATTTACCACCGGCTTCAAAAACTTCTTTTTTAAATTTTCAATTAAATTTTTTCACCTTAATTGTAAAAAAAATATACAGAATGATTCTTAACCGTGAAATTTTGTGATACAATATCATAAAATGAAATATAAAGGAGTGAGGATATGGAAAAAAAATACAGAATGATAGAGACAAATGAAATGGGTGAAGAAATTTTTATAGAATATCCAGAAGCATTTATAATAGAAAAATTCACCCCTCTTATTGAAAGGATAGAGATAAGCAAGCCAAAATTATTAGAACCTCTTAAAAAACTCAGAGAAGAGATCGGCGATGAAGATTTTGAAAAATATTTTAATACTCTTCTTGATATCAAAAAATTTGAGAATCAGATGATGATAACAACAGACAGGAATATAAACAGAAGTATTATTTCAAGGCAGTTTATGAATCATATTCACAAATGTTTTGATGTAGATACTGTAAGAATAGTTGTTCAGTAGGAGAAAGTCCTGTCTGTAGAACCCATTAAAATTCTTATTTTTCTAAAAACTCAAGTACAATAAAAAAACCCGGGAAAAACCCGGGGTTTTTTATTGTATATTATTTTAAGAAACCACCGATTGTTATTTGTTCCATCAAATCAGTTATCTCATCTAATTTAAACATTTTTATATTTTTTCTGAGCTCATCACTAGGCTTCAGTTTTGTCTCTCCGAAATATTCCTCTCCTGTGAGAAAAGTATATATAAAAACTCTCAAGTGGTTTGATAAACCACGTGCTGAAAGTTTTATTTTACTCTGGAGGGATTCCTTAAGTTCATCTTTATGCATTTCAAGTAGCCTCTCAAAATAGCTGGTAGATGTATAGCAAAGATTGTATTTCAGTGCCTTTATCTCTTCGCTTTCTCCTTCATTGCTGGAGTATAGCACTTTCAGTCTGTAAAGGGACATATCTGGAGCTTCATAGCAGTCTTTCAGATACTCCCTACATATATATCTGTATTTTTTTCTCAGAGAAAGGTCTAAGGAAAGTATTTTGTCAAATTTTTCACGCCGTTCCCGTACGTCTAGGTTCAGTATATGTATAAAAACCTCTTCCTTGGATTTAAAATAATTATAAAAAGTCCCCTTGGAAATTTTCCCTGTCTTAGCTATATCTTCTATAGTTGTGTCACTGTATCCTTTTTTTACAAAAGTCTTTCTAGCTGCATCGATTATAACGTCTCTTTTGACTCCATTTTCAATAGTTTCCATGGCTCTCTCCCATTTTTCAAGACATAAAAATTATTCGGATTTTCATCTTAGATAATTTTTTATTTTTTAATGTTATAATAAAATTAATATAACATTAATTTATTTTAATGTAAAGAAAATTTATATCCACTAAAAGACTATCAGATTAGTATACTTAATCAAGGACTATGACTTAAACCATTCTTCCATAACATTTAGGATATGATCCATCTCTTCCTCTGTTGCTATATAAGGTGGCATTGTATAGAGGTACTTATAAAAAGGCCTGAGCCACACCCCTCTTTCATAGGCAAACTTTTGAAAGCCTTTCAGAGTTTTGGATTCTTTTACCTCTATTACCCCTGTTACTCCCAGGATTCTGACTCCTTTTATTTTGTCT
>NZ_JBFHGC010000017.1:0-12382 GCF_041583315.1 Ilyobacter sp.
CCTTTTTCAAAAGAAGCCCCTTTACCACTTTCTCCTGACCGTGTCTGAAAGAGTCATATCCGTATATATTTTTCAAAAGTCTTCTTGCTTTTCCCAGCATTTTATACCTCTCTCAAATTTCTTTATACTGAAATTATAACAAATATGCTGATAATTTCAACAACTAAAAATCAACAACCCTTTCTGACATAGATTCAAGGTGTTCTTTTGCTTCCCTTTTATGGCAGATTTTTTTTATCACACTTATTTATTTTTCAGATATGTTTTTGAATTTTTCCAGCAATATAAAATATTTATTAACAAATAATAATACTAAAACCCTGAGTTTCGGAACACACCTAATTAAGAAAAAGAGCAAATTAAAATTTATTTTAATATTAATTTATTTTCAAAAATAGTATAATTTATACCAAATGAATTTTATAACAAAACTTATATGAGGAAAAAGGTGCAATAATAATATGAAAAAATTTAAGAAAATATATATAGAAATCACAAACATCTGCAACCTTAGTTGCCATTTCTGTCCAAAGAGTGACAGAAAACCAGAATATATGAATCTCAATTCTTTTGAAAAAATACTTGATGAGATAAAGCCTTTTACTGATTACATCTACCTCCATGTAAAGGGAGAGCCACTTCTTCATCCGCAGATAGATGAGTTTCTTGATCTAGCCCACAACAAGGGATTCAAGGTAAACATAACAACCAACGGCTCATTTATAGGGGATACAGGAAAAAATATAATGATGAAACCCGCCTTGAGACAGATGAATTTTTCCTTACATAGTTTCGGAGGGAACCTGGAAAATGTCCATAGAGATAACTATATTAAAACCATCCTATCTTTTTCCAAAGAAGCCCTTGAAAAAACAGATATTTACATCTCTCTGAGGCTTTGGAACTTCAATAAGGAATATAAAGATGAGACTCAGAATGGAAATAATGAGGTTCTTGAGATATTAGAAAAAGAGTTTCAACTGAATTATAAAATAAGCGATGTGCTGAGCCCTGGAAAAGGAGTTAAAATCTGCAATAAACTCTATCTTAACTCTGACTATGAATTCAAGTGGCCTGATGCAGATGATCTCTATGAAAATACAGATGGCTTCTGCTATGGTATGAGAAGTCATATCGCCATCTTGGTTGACGGCACGGTGGTTCCCTGCTGTCTTGACGGAGAAGGTATTATAAATCTAGGAAATATTTACAGAGATAGTTTCAGAGACATAATTAACAGCAGCAGATCTCAAGCTATTTACAACGGATTTTCTGAAAACACAGCCGTAGAAGAGCTGTGTAAAAAATGTCAGTTCAAAATCTGATTTTTATAAAATTAAATGCAAGAAAAACAGGCAGTGTATTTTATAGAATACACTGCCTGTTTTTTTATACTCAGATTTATAAAACGTCTTCTCTAACTTCTTCACCTTTTTTTACTCTTTTTTTAAATTTCTCGCTGATCCCCATAATTTTTATATAAAATACAGGGACAAAGAATATCAGTAACAATGTAGCCGAAAGCATTCCTCCTGCTGTTGCAGTACCTAGAGATTGACGGCTTTCTGCTCCTGCTCCTGTAGCATAAGTAAGAGGTAATACACCCAATATGAATGTAAATGCTGTCATCAATATAGGTCTGAATCTGAGACGGGAAGCCTCGAGGGCGGACTCAGTCAGAGACATCCCGGAGTTGCTTTCTTCTTTTGCAAACTCGGATATCAGAATTGCAGTCTTACAGGTCATGGCTATAAGAAGTACAATTCCTAGCTGAGTATACACATTGATATCCATCTGCCTGATTGACAGAGCGACAACTGTACCCAAAACTGCCAGAGGAACAGTAAGAACTATCGTCAGAGGAAGGGTCCAGCTTTCATACTGAGCACAAAGTACAAGATATACAAAAAGTACTGCCAGTCCAAAAATAAATACTATATTCCCTTCAGCAGCCTTTTCCTGGTAAGACATTCCTGTCCACTCAAATCCCATGGAAGACGGAAGATTTTCTTTAGCCAGATCCTCCATTATCTGCATGGCTTCTCCGGAACTTGTAAAGCCTGCACCCTGTCCGCTTATTGTTGCAGATGGATACATATTGTACCTGGTAATAATCTGAGGTCCTACAGCTTCCTCTACAGAGAGTACTGTTCCCATTGGGATCATCTCACCATTTTCATTACGAACTTCCAGTTTTTTTATATCTTCTGCAGTTGCTCTGTAATTGGCATCTGCCTGAGCTCTTACCTGGTAATTACGCCCAAACTGATTGAAATCATTGACATATGTAGAACCTAGATTTCCCTGGAGAGTATTAAATATATTTGACAGAGGTATTTTCAGTGTTTTAGCCTGAGTTCTGTCTAGAACTGTTAATAACTGAGGTACATTAGCTCTGTAAGTGCTGTATACTCTTGTAAGTTTAGACTGAGAATTAGCATTCATAACTATATTCTGTACAGCTTTTTCCAGATTTGCAGAACCGGCACTGGCCCTGTCCTGGATTTGCATCTGAAACCCTCCGGCATTTCCGAGACCCCTTATTGGAGGCGGAGTAAACACAAGGATTCTGGCTTCCTGAATATCGCCCACACTTTTAGATATTTCTCCTATGATATTTTCCATATCAAGCCCGGCTTTTTTACGCTCTTCCCAAGATTTAAAAACTATCCAGAAGGCGGCATTATTTGAAGCTGCGGCTCCGTCCATAATTGAATACCCAGAAATGGCTATCTTATTTTCAATTCCTTCCACTTTTTCCAAACGCTCAGAAATTTTATTTACCACAGCCTTAGTTCTGGTAAGGGAAGCAGCATCTGGGAGCTGTACATTTATCATTGCATAACCTGCATCCTCTTTGGGAACGAACCCTTTTGGAAGGGAGTCGTATTTCCAGAATACTCCCAGAGTTATGATTATAAATGCAAGTATCATTACAGCCCCGCGTCTTACAAGAGATGTCAAAACTTTGGCATAGCCTTTTTGAGTCTTTCCAAAAATTGAGTTAAATCCTCTTGTAAATATATTGTGTTTTTTGTTGGGATTTTTTGGTCTTAAGAATATTGCGCACAATGCCGGACTTAAAGTCAGTGCATTTATGGAACTGAATATTGTTGCAGTTGCAATAGTAAGAGCAAACTGACGGTAAAGCTGTCCTGTGATTCCTCCTAAGAACGCCGTGGGAATGAAAACTGACAGTAAAACCAAAGTCGTGGCCACTACCGGGCCGGTTATCTCTTCCATTGCCTTTATGGCGGCTTCACGTGGCGCGAGGCCATTCTCGTCTATATTTCTCACGGCATTTTCTACTACTATGATTGCATCATCTACTACTATACCGATTGCAAGAACCAATCCAAATAGTGATAAGGTGTTTATACTCACTCCCAGAGCGGCCATTACTGCAAATGTTCCGATAAGAGATACCGGAATTGCTATCGTAGGGATGAGAGTAGCTCTCCAGTCCTCAAGAAACAGAAGTATAGTTAAAAAAACCAAAATAACAGATATAAAAAGTGTTTCCACTACCTCATTTATCGAAGACTTTACAAATGTGGTAGTATCAAAAGGAATATCAGCCTTCATTCCCTGAGGAAATTTTTCGCTCAATTCATCAATTCTTTCTTTTACACTTTCTGCCACTTCAAGGGCATTGGCTTCTGGCTGAAGGAACACAGCCATGGCAGCAGATGGCTGTCCGTTGAGTTGACTAGAGACATTATAACTCTGAGATCCTAGTTCTACTCTGGCTACATCCCTGACTCTTATCATTCCACCATCAGGAGTAGTTTTAACTATAATATTTTCAAATTCTTCTGTGGTATTTAGTTTTCCTCTCATATTTACTGTAAATTGAAAATTTTGGTCAACAGGTGACGGTTCCTGACCTATCTGCCCTGCTGCTACCTGGGTGTTTTGCTCTCTGACGGCACTCACTACATCTGTACTCGTGAGTCCCCTTGCTTTGAGTTTGTCTGGGTATAACCAGATTCTCATACTATAGTCTCCAGCACCAAATACTGTTATTCCACCGACACCTTTTATCCTTGACAACTCATCCTTTATATTAAGGGTGGCATAGTTACTGAGAAAAAGATCGTCCTGCATGGGATTATCTGAAGTCAGGCTGGCTAAAAGCAGTATGTTAGAAGATCTTTTAGCTGTTGTGACTCCCTGTCTCTGTACCTCTTCAGGAAGGGATGACAGTGCCTGGGACACACGATTCTGAACCAGGTTCTGTGCCACATCCATATCTGTCCCAACCTGAAAAGTAACACTCAGTGAGTACTCTCCGCTGTTAGAACTGTTACTTGACATATAGAGCATATTTTCCACACCGTTTACCTCGCCCTCTATAGGCTGAGCCACAGTAAGAGATATTGTCTCTGCATTTGCACCTGGATAAACTGCCGAGACCTGTATTGTCGGCGGGGCAATTTCAGGATACTGTGCTACCGGAAGAGACTTTAGGGTAACCAGTCCTGCAATAACTATTACAATTGAAATAACACCTGCAAAAATGGGACGTTTTATAAAAAATTTACTAAACATTATTTATTCCTCCTAAATAGATTAATTTTCCGTTTTAGGACTTTTATTTTCTGAGTTTTCTTCATCTATAGGAGAAACTTCACGTCCTGGATAAGCCATCTGGATACCGCTTACTATTATACGGTCACTTGGCTCTATTCCTGATTTTATAACCCTCATGCCATCTATGAGATCTCCGATCTCAACATTTTTGTAATCTACAATATTCTCATTGTTTACAGCCAGTAAATAATATCCCTGCTGATCTCTTCCCACTATATGATCCGGCACAAGAAGGGCGTTTTCTATAGTTTTTTCAGCTATTTTTATGTTTGCAAACATTCCCGGGAGTATGTCATTTTTACTGTTTTCAAAAATACCTCTTACCTGTATATTTCCTGTTCCTGGGTTTACTCTGTTATTGATGTAATCTATTTTTCCCTTATGAGAAAATTCTTTATCTAAAAGTCCTAAATATACATCTGTTGTACCGGCTTTATTATTTAAAAAATCAGAGTCCACAATATCTCTCTCGTTCACATTAAAATACACATAAATAGATTCATCTTTTATAATTGTTGCAAGGAGTGTATGTTCTCCGGACCCTATCAGGTTCCCTGCATCCACGAGGCTTCTGTCAATACGTCCGCTTATAGGGGCATGTATTGTAGTATATGAAAGATCCAGTTCTGAAGTTTCTACTGCTGCCTTTGCAGACTCTATTGCGGCCTTAGCCACTTCCACATCTGCTCTTGCCTGGATTACACTTACTTCACTTACAGCTCGCTCCTTATACGCCATATCCATCCTTTGAAAAGTTGCTTCAGCTGCTTTTAGTTTTGATATTTCGATTGCCAATTTAGCTTTTGCTTCACCTAATTTTGCTTTATAAGGACGTTGATCTATTACAAATAAAAGATCACCTTTTTTTACAAAAGAACCAGGTTTAAACATTACCTTTTCCAAGTATCCCTCTACACGGGGTCTTATCTCTACAGAATCCATAGCCTCTGTAATTCCTGTAAACTCCAAATAATTTATAACATTTTTCTGTACAGGCGTATTTACTGTCACTTTAGACGGAGGAGGCGGAGAGTAGGTATTTTGTTCCTTGCATCCAGTTAAAAGTGTCCCCATAATGAGAATTGTGAAAACCAGGCTGTAAATTTTTTTGTTTTTAGAATCCATATGAATGCTCCTTTTAAATTATATTTTTAATTTTTAAAATCTATTTTTTATTTTTAACAATGGAATCAGGGTCCCATCCTCCGCCCAAGGCTGCATAGAGACGTATAAAGTTTTCTGCGCTGTCTCCCCTCGCCTGAGCCAGACTGTCTTCAGAAATAAACTGGCTAAGCTGTGAATTTAAAACGTTTTCAAAATCTACAAGCCCCTGTTTATAAAGATTCAGAGAAAGTTCTACTGTTTTCTTAGAAGCTTCTACCGTTTTTTCAAGATAACCAAGACGCATACTGTCCTCTGTATATGCCGTCATAGAATTTTCAGCTTCATTCAATGCACCCAATACCGTATTCTCATACTGGATAGCCTTTTGACGGACAAGAGCATCTTGTACATCGATCTGGTTCAAAATACTCCCACCAGAGAATATATTCCATCTTAAAGATGGACCTATTGAAAAATAGTTTCCGCCTGAACTAAAAAGATTCCTGCTTGCCACTGATTGATATCCAAAAGATCCAGAAAGAGAAAATTGTGGATAGAGATCAGCCTTAGCAATACCTACACGGGCCGTTTCAACAGCTAGCTGACGTTCTGCTCTTCTGATATCCGGACGTTGTCTGAGGATATCTGCAGGAACCCCTATAGCCGCATCCTTAGGAGGCACAGGTATTTCCCTTTGTTCTGACAGTAATTCATTGAGCTCACCAGGATTACGTCCTAGCAGTACAGCCATGGTATTTATCGCCTCTGATAACTGTATCCTCAGAGGAGGCACTGTAGCTTCAGAACTAGCAAGAGCCTGTTCTGCCTGGGCCACTTCAAGAGCAGTGGCTAGTCCGTACTTGAATCTAGATCCTGTGATCCTTACAACTTCCTGCTGCAATTCAATATTGGAGTTTGAAGCTGATAGTCTAGCTTGATAAGTTCTTATTTTTATATAATTCAGAGCGACTCTTGAATTGATTGAGATCATGACGTCATTTTTGTCTTCCTGCACAGCTTCATAATTAGCCTTTGCAGCCTCTATACTCCGCCTAACCCGGCCAAAAAGATCTATTTCCCAGCCTGCCTCAAGGCCCAGTCCTTTATATGTATTTGTAACACCTGAATAACCGGCATTTTCACTGGTTCTCTGTCTAAGAAGGTCTCCCTCTATACCTACTGCAGGGTATCGGTCTCCTGTCACTACCCCTAGCCTGGAACGGTATTCATCTACACGAGCCATGGACTCTTTGAGGTCTAAGTTACTACTAGATGCTTCCTTTATCAGTCCATCTAGCATAGGGTCATTAAAGAGTTTCCACCACTGTTCTGAGGCTCGGTTTTCTGCTTTAAAATCCCCGGCCTTTTCTCCGCTCCATTTTTCAGGTACTTTTACATCTGGTGAGACATAGTCAGGTCCTACAGAAGTACATCCTGTCAGCATTATTACCGCTGACATGGTTAAAACTGCAGGTAGTTTTTTAAATTTCAGTTTTTCTTTTCCTCTCATCCTTTTCAACTCCGATATTTTAGTTTTTTATATGTTTTTATTTTAAAAAAGTAAAATTAGTTAAATTTTAACTAACTATATTTATAAAAAATTATTCCCTCAGCAGTTTCTTCAATATCTCCATAAAATTACCAACCTCTTCATCTGTAAGAGAGCCCAGTCTTTCCTCTGCAAATTTACCTGCTGATATCTCTTTCAGCTTTACTATTTTTTTTCCTTTTTCAGTAAGTTTTATATAAAATACCCTTTTATCTGAAGAACTCTGCTCCCTGTAGACACATCCGAGTTTTGTCAGCTTGTTGATTATCTCAGTGACCGAGGGCTTAGTTATGTTTAGAATTTCCGACAATTCGCTGAATGTCATATTTGGGTTTTTTTCTATCAGAGCTAAATAATGAAACTGCTTTATTTGCATCTCATAAGACCCCAGTTCTTTTGAAATATCTATATTGCACTTGGATAATTCATTAGAAAATTTTATTATCAGACCTGTTAACTCCTCTTTTTTATACATAATCGACCTCTTTTAAAAAATTTGTTAGTTCCAAACTAAATAAATTAAACTTTATCACTTTTATATAGACAAGTCAACTATTTTATGATTATCAACTTTCTGTAAAAAAAGCCTGACCCCCTAAAATAAGAGGAATCAAGCCTTTTAAAAATTATCATTATATTTTACCAATTACCTCCAGATTATTCTGAAGTTTTTTACTCTGCTAAATTAATAAGAAATTCTCCTAGTTTTTCCACTGCCAAAGCTTCGTCTTCTCCTGCTGCATGAATTGTTACTTTAGACCCTTTCTTTATTCCAAGAGAAAGGATTTTTAAAAGAGAAGTCCCCTTTACTTTAAGCCCCTTTTCATTTTCAACTTCAATTTTAGACTCAAACTCTTTTGCAAGTTTTACAAAATCATTTCCCGGTCTTGTATGAAGTCCTGCGTGATTGGTCACTTCAATTTCGATCTTAGCCATTTACATTCCCCTCCACCATTAGTTTAATTCTTCAAATTATTTACTCTACTATTTTCTTTATATCATTTGCAATAAACTGGGCTTTTGCTCCGAATATGGCCTGAACTCCATTTTTACCTACTTTCAAGACCCCGGCAGCTCCTAATTTTTTGAGCTCTCCTTCGTTTACTATATCTGTATTTTTTACCTCTACTCTGAGTCTCGTAATACATGCATCTGTAGAAACTATATTTTCTTTTCCTCCCAGGGCAGATATAACGAGAACTGCAACTTCATTCTCAGAAAGTTTGATATCACTGGTTATTTCTTCTTCGTCTTCTCTTCCTGGTGTCTTAAGGTTAAACTTCTTAATAAAGAATGTAAACAGAACATAGTAAACCACAAAGTATATTGCTCCTACTACAATGACCAAGTACCAAGGAGTTTTATTCGGAAGTACTCCGAAAGAGATGAAATCGATTAGTCCCCCTGAGAATGTCATTCCTATTCTCACATTCAGCATATTCATAAGCAGGAATGAAGTAGCTGCAAGTACACAGTGTACTCCGTACAAGACCGGTGCCACAAAGAGGAATAAGAACTCAATAGGCTCTGTAATTCCTGTAAGGAAAGATGTAAGTGCTGCAGAAAGCAGTATTCCTCCTGCTATCTTTTTCTTAGATGGTTTTGCCTGTTTGTACATTGCAAGAGCGGCCCCAGGAAGTCCAAACATCATGAATGCAAACTTTCCTGTCATATATGCCCCTGTACTTCCAAAACTTGCAACATTATCTTGAAGTTTTGCAAAGAATATAACCTGGTCTCCCCTGAATACCTGACCTAAAGAGTTGGTCCATTCTCCGAATTCAAACCAGAAAGGAGAATAGAATATATGATGAAGACCAAAGGGTATAAGTGCTCTTTCAATTAGTCCAAATACAAAGGTTGAAAAAGCTGTCGGATTTTCTCCGATTACTGCAAGAGATGCCAGTCCCACTTGAATTGGTTTCCATACATATGGAAATACAAGTCCCACAAAGAAAGATAAAAATGCAGTAGCTATTGGCACAAATCTTTTCCCCGAGAAGAATCCCAGATAAGCAGGTAGTTCTATTTTATAAAACCTCTTGTACATCATGGCTCCGATTACTCCTGCAATGATACCACCGAAAACTCCGGTCTGAAGTGTCGGTATACCCATAACCTGTGCAAAGGCTTTATTTCCAAGTGCAATCTCTGCTGCTGCACCGGTAGTAACTCCCATAACTGTGTTCATAATCAACAGCGATACTATGGCTGCAAGTCCTATAGCAGATCCCACTGCAAATAACAGAGGTAAATTGGAAAATATAACCCCTCCTGCCGCCGCCATCAAAGTAGAATTTAATACATTTGGCTGTCCAAAAGCTAATAACAATCCCGCTGCAGGTAGTATTGCAACTGGCGTCATCAGTGCTTTACCTATCTTTTGTAGTTGTGCAAATCCTTTCATCTTTACCTCCTAGTTATTTTTTAATTTGACTTTCATTAATAATTCTCCGACCTTCACATCACCAGAAGCTACAATTTTTATTTCTTCCACTTCGTCCATAGAATTTATTACCACTGGCGTTATTACAGATTTAGCGTTTTCTTTTATAAATTTAAGATCATATTTTACAAGTTCGTCTCCAGGCTTCACTTTGGTACCGGGTTTTCCTATTCTCTGGAAGCCTTCTCCTCCTAGTTTCACCGTATCTATTCCGAAATGCACGATAAGTTCTATACCTTTTTCTGTTTCAAAACTGACTGCGTGATTAGTATCAAAAATATCTACTTCCCCTTCTACAGGTGAATATACAGATCCTTCTGCAGGGTCTATGGCACACCCGTCGCCTATCATTTTTTTTGCAAATGCCTCGTCTGGAACCATTGAAAGCTCAATGACTTTTCCATTTAGCGGGGAATATATCTCCACCCACTCTTCCTCTTTTTTCTTTTTTAGAAAATCAAATAATCCCATATTAACTCTCCTTTCTTTTTAAAGACCTGTTTTTAAGAACACATTACCCGCTGTAACCTCTTAAATATAACCAGTTTAGATAAATCATTTAATGTTTTTTGTAATTATGTATAAAGTTTTTCATCAAATAATTGATCTATTTTTTTGAGCCTTTTTTAAACCAAGTTTCTTTCCTGTGTTTTACAAACAATTTGTTTGTGTTGTTTTCAATCTATATTTCCGTTATTCGTTACACTGACATATTATCCTCCAAAAGATTTTTTGTCAACATTTTTTTCTAAAAAAATGAGCCTTTTTTGAGAAGGGCTTTCTTTTTTATATAAAAACAGACTCTTTAGTTATTTGACTTTTTTTTATAAAGATAGTAGTATTATGTTAAGTTTTAAAGAGAAAAGGGGGATGGTTTTGGGAAATAAAAAAGGTCTCTCCAAAGAAAGATACGAGATTATAGAACCTTTCTTGAATAAAGAAAAAAAGCTCAAAGATATAGAAAACGAAAAAAACATATCCTATGCTACATTAAAAAGATGGGTGAAAGCTTATAAAGAAGATGGAATAGAAGGGCTCATAAAAAAAGAAAGAAAAGATAAAAATCAATATAGAAGTCTCGATGATAAAACCTACGAATTTATAAAAAAGTCTTATGAAAAAAATCCAGATATAAAGATAAGCAGCCTTTATGAAAAATGCTGCAATTTTATAAATACTTTCAGTGACAAAACAGTGAGTTATCACACTGTTTACAGAGCTGTAAATAATCTGGATGATTTTGTAAAAAATCATGCCTCAATAAATATAGAAAAAATAAAAAAGAAACACCAGGCCTATAGAATTGTTCAGACAGATCTGGATATAAACGTAAGAGATTTTAGGCAGAACTCCATGAAAAAGCCATATCTTTATCTCATATACGATATTGCAACAGATGATATTCTCAATTATTATCTCAGTTTTTCCAAGTTGGACCTCAAAAAATCCACTGCTTTTTTGAGGGATACAATTATAAAAAATTATAAATCAGATGAAGACTTTTTTATAAAACCACATAATCTTCTGATAGACTCTTTCGAAATAAAAAACAAAAGAAAAATTGAACTGATAAAAGAAACATTGGATATAAAAATAGAAAACTACTATGAGCAGAATAAAGAGATGGAGAAGTTCATAAATTTTCTTAAGTCAGATTTAAAAAAAATTCTGAGAGAAACACATCTTCCGATGTCTTTAATGGAATTGGATAAGGTCCTGTACTCGTATATTTTTATGAACAACATTAAAAATTTAAACGAGGAGAAGCCTTTTTCGCCTTCGGGGACTTTAAAAGATATAGATCAGTTAGATATTTTACTGGGAAGTGCCAAAAGAAAAGTGCAGGAATACGGAATACGATTCAGAAACGGAATTTATCGAAATCTAGATTTAAAAAAATATACAGGAAAGATTTTAGAGATAAAATACAATGTTAACGACCCCAAAGAAATAAAAGTTTATTTTAAGGGAAATTTTTTATGTATGGCCTATCTTTCTGCAAATGAAAATTTTTAGGCACAACAAAAGAGGTCGCATAGGCGACCTCTTTTTCATTGATTCTTTTTAAAATTATTTTTTTTCATTTTTAACTTCATAAGCAGGTCTCCTGCTTTTATCTCCCCTATAGCCACTACATCTATACTCTCCACCTCATCCATAGACGTTATTATTATGGGGCTTATGGCTGATTTAGCATTCTTCCTTATAAAATCCAGATCATATTTTACAAGTTCATCCCCTATACGTACAATGGTCCCTGGCTCTCCTATCCTTTCAAACCCCATGCCGTCAAGATCTACAGTGTCTATTCCTAAATGAACTATCATCTCCAGTCCGTTTTCCATCTCAAAGGTGACTGCATGATTAGTATCAAAAATATCAACTTCCCCTTCCACAGGGGCAAAGACAGACCCTTCTGAAGGATCAATGGCACACCCATCTCCTATCATTTTTTTTGAAAAAGCCTCATCAGGAACTTCTTCCAAACTCATAACTTTCCCGTTTATAGGAGAATAAACCTTTATATATTCACAATTCTTTCTGTTTTTTTTTAACAATCCTAATATCCCCATATTATTCACTCCTTTTGTCAGCTATTCATACCATATTATCCCAACTTTTCAATAAAAACAACCTTGTCATTTTTTTTAATTTGTCCATAAAAAAAGAGGCTATGCCTCGTTCAACCC
>NZ_JBFHGC010000018.1:0-11999 GCF_041583315.1 Ilyobacter sp.
AGCACGGAGAAGGGGGAGGAGAAAAAATTCCTATGGAAACAGCAGATGTGACCACTGATATTCTCATGGAAAAAGTGTTGGACGATTTGAACATAAAATCAGGAGAAAAGTTAATGGTTGTAATAAACGGTTCTGGAGCGACCACTTTGATGGAAATGCTTATTGTGTACAGAAGGGCTGTAAAACATCTGGAAGAAAAGGGTATAGAGGTGGTTGCAAATATGGTGGGTGAAATTTTAACTGTTCAAGAAACGGCTGGATTCCAGTTATTTATAGCAAGAATGAATGAAGAGTTGGAATCATACTGGAATGAGCCTTGTAAAACACCATATTATTCAAAATAATAATTTTAAATATTAAGGAGAGATGAAATGGCAGATTTAGATGGAAACCAAAATTCTAAAAATTTTCACTTAGATAAAAAACCAATGTCATCAAGCTTTCATGTCAAAGGACTAAATCATAGTGACTGGGGTATGAAAACAAGGTTATCAAAAATATTTGATGAGAAATCTGGGAATTCGGTAATTTTAGCCTTTGATCACGGATATATAATGGGGCCAACATCAGGATTGGAAAGACTGGATGTAGCAGTTCCTCCATTATTGCCCTATATAGATGTATTGATGGCAACAAGAGGAGGTCTTAGGAGTTGTATATCACCTGCTTGTGGTAAAGGAGTAGCGTTGAGATGCACAGCAGGAAGATCTGTTTTAGATGATGATATGTCAAATGAATTCAAAGTGGTAGATATAGATGAAGTTATAAGAATGAATGCCACTTGTATGGCTATTCAGGTTTTTATTGGTTCTAAAAATCAGCATGAGAATTTGAAAGAATTAAATAGAGCTGTAAATGAAGGTATGCGGTATGGTATCCCTACAATGGGAGTAGTTGCAGTGGGGAAAGAAATGAGCAGAACAAAAGAATATTTTTTATTGGCAACAAGAATGATTGCTGAATTTGGAGCTCATATAATAAAGACATATTATTGTGAAGGGTTTGAAGAAGTAGTAGCAGCCTGTCCTGTTCCCATTGTGGTAGCAGGAGGTAAAAAAGTACCAGAAAAAGATGCTTTAAACCTTACGTATAAGGCCATAAAAGCCGGAGCCAGAGGTGTAGATATGGGAAGAAATATTTTTCAGGCGGAAAATCCGGTAGCCATGGCAGAAGCCGTAAACCTCATTGTACACAAGGGTTATACCGATGAAAAGGCATATGAAGTTTATCTGAAAAATAAATAGAATTACTAATCTGTAGGTTATAGATAAGGAGGACAAAATGACTAAAAAAGAATATATAGTAGGTCCAATAATCGTAGCGGCCATTGCAATGGCAGTACAGGTAATAGATCAAACTTCAATTTTAAATGTTTTAGCAGTAGGGATAGGATTTGGATGGGTTTCATTTCAGTCGTGGGCTTGTTATTTTTTAGCAGGTTGTACACCTAAAGGAGGAATAAGAACATTCAATAGTTATTTATTGGGATGTGCAGCTTCTATTGCCATTATGATATTAGGCGGGACTTTATCTCCGATACTTGGATTTTTCGCATTTCCAATAGCAATTTTAATCTGTGTTGTTCCGGTTATATGTTTAGAAAAAGCAGGAGAATGGTTTGACTTTGTACCAGCTTTATTTATAGGAGCAGGAGCATTCTTTGGATTTATGAGTTATGTTCCAGGAGCATCATATTTAAATGCTACAGTAACGATAATGATTTACTGCACGTTGGGATTAATAGCTGGATATTTAACTATTCTATTTAGAACAAAATATGAATTGGTTTTAAATAAATAAAAAGGGAGATGAGAAATGGAAATATTACATATAGGTGTTATAACCGATGTTCCTGTAGCTGGGGAAACTTATAGTGAAGGTCTAAAAGTACATTTGACAGATCCGGAAAAACATCCTTTTAAATATGAATTTCTGAGGTTTGAAAAGGGATCTCCATTACATAAAAGAATTCAGTCAGAACCTCATATAGCGATAAAAGTAGATTCAATAAAAGAAGAATTATCAAAAGCAACGGAAGTTTTATCAGAAGAAATGGATTGTGGTAATGGAATGTTTATAGCTTTTGCAGATGTAGATGGATTTATATTTGAATTTACAGAATTCAGAAATCAAGTATAAAATTAAAATTTAGACCCTCCCAAGTTATTAGCGACATAAGTCTAATAATAAGGAGGGTCTAGTTTTTCTGTCTTTAAAATCTATAATCGGTGAATCTTTAGATGACAAAACTTATCGATTTACTGTATAATGTTTTATAAAATAATATTTGGAGTGTTGTTTAATGATTTATGAGAGTGATAAAATAAAAAAAATTGTAGATGTTTCCAGGATGTATTATGAACAAAATTTAACACAAAATGAAATAGCCAAAGCTTTATCTATATCTAGACCGTCTATAAGTAAAATGCTGGCCGAAGCAAAGACTTTGGGAATTGTAAAAATCACAATAACCTCTCCTCTTGAACAAAACGAAGAACTCCTAAAGAATATAAAAGAGGCCTTCAACCTAAAAGGCGGCATTATTGTTCATGGAGCGGCATCTGAAAAAGTAAATAATGCTTTTATTACCAATGAAAGTTCAATATATATAATAAAAAAATTAAAAAAGGCCAATAAAGTAGGGCTTGGATGGGGTAAGGTGATAAATTCTGTTGTAAAAAGAATAATTGAAACTTCTTCTGTAAAAACTTCTGGAATTATTTGTCCGTTGCTGGGCAACTCAGTAACTCCCTATGAAGAATATCATCCTGATTCCCTTGTCAGAAAATTAGGAGAAAAATTGGGACTACAACCATTTTATATATATTCTCCGACATTTTTTGAAAGTAAAGAAGAATTTGAAGGATTTTCAAATTTAGAAAATCAAAAGATAATAAATGATCTTTGGAGCTCTTTAGATATTGCCATATTAAACATAGATAATCACCCATCTGTACCTGATTTTGCAACAGCTTCACGTTTTGGGGAAAGCTTACATGAGAAAAAAATTATTGGTCACATGATCTCATATTATTATAATATACAAGGTGAAATTTTGAATAGTCCCAGTGATTATACTAACCATATTAGTCTGTCTGATCTTAAAAAAATTGAAACAGTTATTGGAGTTTGTTCTTCTGATACAAATGCTAAATCAGTAATAGGAGCGCTGAAAACCGGATTGATAACACACCTTATTATAGATGATGAGTTAGCAACCAAGGTTCTTGAAGCAATAAGTAAATAGGAAGCACTGCACAATATTATGGATATTGTGCAGTGCTTCCTTATAATTTAAAGCTTATTATTAAAATTAACTCTTATATCTGAATGTATCTGAGTCATCTAAAATTTCTATTTTTACAGGTATAACTCCTTTATTAATTGAGGCGATACTTTCAAAGGCTTTCGGAGTAAGGTCTATGACTCTTCCCTTTACAAAAGGTCCACGATCGTTTATTTTCACTCTCACACTTTTTCCGTTGTTGATGTTAGTCACACGTACTATAGTTCCAAAGGGCAGAGACTTGTGTGCTGCAGTATAGTATCGGATATTATATTCCTCGCCACTGGCAGTGAGCCTACCCTGAAACTCTTTTCCATACCAGGAAGCCATGCCTTTTAAGACGTGATTCTGAGAATAGACTTCTGTTTTTTTTGATACAGCAGAACATCCAGATATAAGCAAAATTATTAAAATTATAAAAATATTAAATCCTTTTTTCATAAATCACTCCTTTATGAGACCTTTTTCTTTTAAAATCGTATGATATGATTTTCCGGTTTTTTCACATTCCTTCAGAATTTCAGATAAGCGTTCATAACCTAGCTGGTCGATATGGCTAGTTATGGTAGAGAGGCTTGCTCTCAGATGTTTTTCACAATTTTCTTTATCTGGGGTGATTCCCTTGATTACCTTTTCTCTGAATATCTTTACCCCGTCTCTCAAAACCTCTATACTCTCAAGAACAGATTCCGAAATAATAGGTGTGAGAGCATTCAGCTCAAACTCTCCTTCAGCAGCAGCAGCAGATATAATGAGGTCATTTCCCTGAACCTTATGAAATATCTGCTTTATGAATTCTGCACCTACGGGATTTATTTTTCCAGGCATGATGGAAGATCCCATCTGCATGGGAGGAAGCTTGATCTCCCCTATACCACCGTTTGGTCCTGAAGACATGAGTCGCAGGTCGTTTGCTATTTTATTTAAGTTTACAGCCATTGTTTTCAAAAGTCCAGAAACCTCTACAAAAACATCCAGGTTTTGTGTGGCATCTATTAGATTTTCTGCTCTGGCTAAGCCGTATCCGGTAAGTCTTTTTAGCTCTTCAGTGACATAATAACGGTATTTCAGACTTGCACCTACACCGGTTCCTATGGCGGTACCACCGATGTTTATTCTTCTGATTCTTTCCTCTATCTTGTAGAGTCTCCATCTGTCTCTGGAGATGGCCTCAGCAAAAGCTCCGAAACTCTGACCCAGAGTAAGGGGGACAGCATCCTGAAGCTGTGTTCTCCCTAGTTTGAATATAGAGGAGAACTCTTTTTCTTTGTTTTGAAGTTCCTCCTGGAGGGACATGGATTCTGTAACCAGTTCTCTCAGAATTCTGATCACTGCTATTTTTACTGAGGTAGGGTAAACATCGTTTGTGCTTTGGCTGAGATTGACATCTTCAATGGGATTTATGAGGTCGTATCTTCCTTTTTCTTCTCCCATCTCTTCTAAGGCTGCATTTGCAATAACTTCGTTCACGTTCATATTTGTAGATGTACCTGCTCCTCCCTGGATTGCAGACAGTGGGAATTCAGAGTCTAGATCTCCCTGATATACTCTTTCGCAGGCTCTAACTATATAATTTTTTTTATCTTCAGTAAGTTTTCCGGCTTTGAAATTGGCCTCAGCAGCAGCTAGCTTTACCAGAGCGAAGCTCTTTATAAGCTCGGGATTTGTTTTTTTACCATTTTTTATGTAGAAGTTCTCTATAGCCCTCTGAGTGTGGACTCCGTAATAACTGTTTTTAGGTATCTCAAGTTCCCCTATACCGTCTTTTTCAATTCTCATCTGTCGGTGTCCTCCTTAATCTTCCAGCCATTCAAAATATACTTCTGGAAAAGGTTTTAAAGCCCTGTCTAAGATACCGTGAAGAGTGGCTATGCACAGCCCGTAATTTAATACAGGTACTCCCTGTACCGAGCTTGCCTCAATTCTGGAAAGCATCTCTTTTCTGTTTAGTGTGCATCCTCCACAGTGTATTACCAGCTTGTAGTCTGAGAGGTTATCCGGATAGTCCCTGCCTGCACAGAAGTCAAAGGTGAGATCATTTTCGATATTCTGACGGATCCATCTAGGAATTTTTACCTTTCCTATATCGTCAGGCTGTGCATGGTGTGTGCATGCTTCTGCTATGAGGACTTTATCCCCTGCCTTTAAATTTTTTAATGTCTTAGCTCCCTTGACCATTTTCATAAGGTCTCCCTTATACCTCGCAAAAAGTATAGAGAAAGATGTGAGCAGAATATCCTCCGGAGTATCTGCTGAAACTTTTGAAAATTCCTGAGAATCGGTTATTACCAGCTTCGGTTTTTCTTTTTATTTATCAAGAGTCCAACGAAGTTCCCTTTCCTTGCACACATGGAAGATTCCGTCATTGTCGAGAATGTCCCTCATGGTCTGTACCTGGGGCAGAATAAGTCTTCCCTTGGGCATCCCTGTATCCACTGGTATTACCAGGACTATACTTTCTCCAGGATTTATCAGGTCTCCCAGTATTGTAGGCTGTTCAAATTCCTTGGGAGAATGTTTTATGATAAGCTCCTTCAGGGTGTGGATCTCCTCTTTGAGCTGTGCCGACACAACTGCGTGGGGGATATTTTTGTTTTTAAGTTCCTCAAGGAACTCAGCCTTTGGAGGGATTATATCTTTTTTATTTATTACTGTTATGAAAGGGATATTTTTTTCTTTTAAAAGTTCCATGATCTCTCTGTCAAAGTCTGAAAAACCCTCTCCGGTAACTGTGAGAAGGGCAATATCGGTTTTTTTCAAAACCTCAAGACTCTTTTTTACCCTGAGTTCCCCAAGGTCTCCAAGATCATCCAGACCGGCAGTGTCTATTATGACGCACGGACCTATGGGAAGTATCTCCATGGCCTTGTACACCGGATCTGTGGTGGTTCCTGCATATTCTGAAACGATTGCTAGATTTTGCCCTGTAAGGGCATTTATAAGTGTGGATTTACCCATATTTCTCTTTCCAAAAATAGCTACGTGAAGCCTGCTGGAACTAGGAGTTTTATTAAGTTCGGACATGGTTCCTCCTCAAGAACTAACGTTATAGTTAGGTTTTTTATTATAAATATAAAAAATAGTTATAAGCTTATTATATTATAATTATAGGATTTTGTGCAAACTTCTATTTGAAAATAAATATATGGCATCTTTTATTAGAGTGCAATAGACTGTTTTAAGTTGAAGTTTTTTTAAAATAATTTAATGGTTCACAAATAAGTTTAATTATCTTATAATGAATCTAAAAATGGAGGTAATAACGACTATGAAAATAAAAACATTTTATCTGGGACAGATGATGTCTTGTGCTTATCTCACATGGGATGAGGATACAAAGGAAGCTTTTCTTTTTGACTGCGGAGGAGAGGACCTTGCAAACCTTTTTGCATTCCTCAGAGCCAATGAACTGAATTTAAAAAAAGTGATATTTACCCACGGTCACCACGACCATATAGGGGGACTGGAAAAACTTCTTCAGCATATTCCAGATGCAGAGGTTTATATAGGGGAAGAAGAAAAGGAATTCCTTGCAGATGCCAATCTGAATCTTTCAGGTTTCTTGGGGACAAAATTTACATACGATGGGAAGCTGAAAACTGTAAAAGAGGGAGATATAATAGGAGATTTCCAAGTGATAGATACTCCTGGACATACAGTAGGATCAAAATGCTACTATAATCAAAAGGAAAAAATAATGATCTCCGGAGATACCCTTTTCAGAAGAAGCTACGGAAGATATGACCTTCCTACAGGAAACGGAGAGATTTTATTTAAAAGTCTGAAAAAAATCTGCACTGAATATCCTGGGGAAACTAAGGTGTACAGCGGACACACAGAAGTTACAACTCTCGGTGAGGAAAAGATGTTTCTTGAGATGAACGGCCTTATTTAAAATTTGACAACAGATAGAAAAAATAGTATTCTGATATTAGAATATGTAAATAGGAGTAGAGCTGTGGAAATTGATAAAGCTGTATTATTGTTTAAAATGATGTCAAATCCCATAAGACTTGGAATATTGAAAGAACTTTCTGAAAAGGGTGTTCTCTGTGTAAGTAAACTGGAAGAGGCTATAGGTTCTTCCCAGTCTAGCACCAGTCAGCATCTGGCACATCTCAGAAATTCCGGGATACTTGCCTGCAAGAAAAACGGTAAAAAAGTATGTTATACCATAGCTGATGGGGATGTAGAAGAACTCATAAAACGACTTAAACTAGAGGAAAATTAAATTTAGAGACTGTCTTCTCTTAGTGAGTGACAGTCTCCTTTTGTTTTGAAAGGAGAGAACCGTGGAAAAAATATATGATATGATAATTATAGGTGGGGGACCTGCAGGTCTCACTGCTGCAATATATGCAGGCCGGGCACAGCTGAATGTACTGGTAGTCGAAAAGAAAGAGCTAGGTAGCTTAATTTCTGCCCATAAAATAGACAACTACCCGGGATTTCCCGACGGGATAACAGGGAGAGAATTATATCAGCTAAAAAAAGAACATGCCTTAAAATATAATGTAGAGATCGTAGAGGGAACCTTTCTTGAATTAGATATTTTCTCTGAACCAAAGATTGTAAAAACAGATGTGGAAAATTATCATGGGAAATCAGTGATAATAGCCAGCGGATGGCCAAAAAACAGCGTGAAGAAAATAAAGGGAGAAAAGGAATTCATAGGGAAAGGAGTGTCTTACTGTGCAACCTGTGACGGAGCTTTTACAAGAAATCTAAAGGTAGGTCTCTTTGGTCAGGGGGACGAAGTGGCAGAAGAGGCACTTTTTCTCACAAGGTACTCTAAGGAGATATTTATTTTTCCAAAAGAAGAAAGTCTGAAATGCAACCAGGAGCTAAAAGATGCCCTGCTGAACCATGATAATATAAAAATAATTCCAAACAGCCAGATAGTCGAAATAAAGGGAAATGATTATGTGGAAGAAGTGGTGGTCTTAAAAGACGGGAAAGAAGAGAGTTATCCCTTGGATTATACCTTTTTATATCTAGGAACCAGGTCTACAGAAGAATTATTTTCCGGTTTTGCAAAACTGGATCCCAACGGTTATATAATAACAGGGGAAGATATGAAAACCGAAGTAGACGGAGTCTATGCCGCAGGAGATATAAGAGCAAAGGCCATAAGACAGGTTACCACAGCGGTAGCAGACGGAACCATAGCATCACTAGAAGCAGCCAAATATATACTGAAACAAAAAAAAGAGAGATAATTCTCTCTTTTTTACATGGTATATCTAAACTTGTCTCTTAATTTATCAATTGCCTTGAGCTGAATTTGTCTTATCCGCTCTCTGGTGAGATTTAGGTGATTTCCTATCTCCTCAAGAGTGAGGACATTTTTGTTGAAAAGACCAAATCTGTGTATGATGACGTCTCTCTCTTTTGAATTAAGTATTTTAAGATTTTTCATTAGTTCTTCGTTGACACTGTCTATTATTATCTGATCTTCGAAAACATCTTCACTTGGAATAATACTGTGGAGATCTCCGTTTTCACCATAAGACTCCTCTAAGGAATTGAGAGACTGCTCAAAGATATTGAGGTACTTCTCCACATCTTTTTCCTTGAATTCAAGTCCTAGAGCAATTTTTTCAACAGATGGAATGGAGCCGTTTTTATTTTTGTAATCCCTTATGAATTTATTTATTTTTGAAATATTGTCATAGATGTAAGTGGGATATCTTATTACCCCCTTATTTGATGAAATATATCTTAGAATACTTTGCTTTATCCAAAAAGTAGCGTAGGTTGAAAATCTTTTATCCATAGTAGTGTCAAACTTGCTGACAGCTTTTATGAGACCAATATTACCCTCTTGTATGAGGTCTAGAACCGGAATGCCGATATTGATATACTTTTTTGCTATGCTTACCACAAGTCTGAGATTGGATGTAACTAATTTTTCTTTTGCTGCTTCGTCTCCGCTCTGGGCTTTCAAGGCAAATTCTATCTCCTCTTGTTTGGTCAAGAGGGGATAGTGGCTTATCTCTTTTAGATAATTGGATATATTCATTTTATGCAGCCTTTTAAGGCCCCCTCCTTTCGATATAAGAGTTTGTTTTCTAAGTAAGATATACGTTGTAGTATGAGAAATCCTTTTTTATAGAATTTTTTTTTGATCTATGGTAAACTTGAAAACAGAGGTGAAATCAATAGTGAGAGTTTTAGGCATTGACCCAGGAACAGCAACAGTGGGATACGGAATCGTAGATTTTAAAAATAATAACTATGATACAGTGACCTATGGATGTATCTATACAGATAAAGATCTCCCCATGCCAAAAAGGCTTGAAAAAATATATGACGAACTTTATGCTCTCATAGAAGAATATAAGCCTGCTCATATGGCAGTAGAGGAGCTTTTTTATTTTAAAAATAATAAAACGGTTATCAGCGTGGGCCAGGCAAGGGGAGTCATAATCCTTTGCGGAGAAAAACAAGGTCTTCAGCTAGATAGCTATACACCCCTTCAGGTAAAGATGGGTATAACGGGATACGGAAAGGCTGAAAAAAAGCAGGTTCAGATTATGGTGCAGCGGATATTAAAGTTGAATGAACTTCCAGAACCGGATGATGCTGCAGATGCTCTGGCAATAGCAGTGACTCACATAAATTCTCTTAATTCCGGATGTTACAATATATCTGCCGATAAAAAAATATGCGGTGGAAAAATAGGAAGCGGGAAACTTACAGCGAAGGAATATAGGGAAATGTATAACATCAAATAGTGTGCAGGAGAAAGAGGTGGTTGTATGTGGGGTAAAATTAATTGTAATCTCAGCAGAAAAACTCTTATCGGAAAAAAACTCATAAATAACGAAAAAGATATCTCTCATATGATTCAGGAGTTTGAATCCATAGAAAAGATGATGTCTGTTCTTTACAGTGAGAAAAATGAGGGTAGAGTGATATTCTGCATACTACTCCTTTTGATAGGAAAGCTAGACTTAGGATATGTTGAGAGTTATTATTTCCATTACGATGAGGACTCTGAAACACTACACTATAAGGAGGGTTATTTTAACCTGGATAAGATAGAGGAAGAGGAGCTTGATAATATATATGATTCTCTTAGCGACCTTATAGAGGTGGACCAGGTACCTTTTTTGAGAGGAATACTGGAAATAGGGGAACCTGTCTATGATGTGAAGAAATTTACAGAGATGACTCCCTATACTTTTCTGAGCAGACTGAATAATTTTTCTGTGATTCCGGTAGGTTATGAGGAAAAAAATTACGGGGTGCTTATTCTGGCAGGAAACAAAAACTTCTTGAAAATGGGTAAAAGAAAAAGGGAACTGGTGGATATATTTAAGTACAATTTATCCATGTATCTATACAACAGGGAACTGGAAAAAAATGAACTTAAAAATGACAGGCTTAAAACCATAGGATATTTTGCAAACTCAATAGTCCATGAGTTTAAAACCCCTGTGTCGGTAATAAAAGGCTTTGCAACGCTGGCTAAAAATAAACTGGATGATCCGGAAAAGCTGAAAATATATCTGGAAAATATAATAACTGAATCAGACAGGATAATAGAGATGTCGGACGAGGTGGGGGAGTATGCTCAGACAAGAGGGACTCTCGATATAGAGGAAGAATTTTATTTTCAGGATGTTGTAAAAGAGATGTTTGAAAAATTTAAAAATAAATTTGAAAGGCTGGATATAAAGCCCATCTATATGGAAGAAAAAAGGATTTTGGTGAAAGCTAATAAAAAAACTTTGTCAAGGACCGTGTGCCATATTCTGAAAAATGTGGCAGAAAATGTGGATTACAAGAAGGATAAAAGATATATAATGTTTAGATTTGGAGAACAGGATGGAAAGGATATTGTGATATTTGAAGATAACGGATGCGGTATACCTGATGACAATATACCAAAAGTATTTTCTCCGTTTTTCACAACAAAAATAAACGGGACAGGATTGGGCATGACCATAGTAAAAGAGTATTATGAAAAAATAGGCATGGAAGTAAAACTAGAGTCGGTCTACGGAAAATACACCAGATTGACAGTTACGATATAGGAGGAATTTGATGAATATAGTTTTGTTAAATCCGGAGATACCTTACAATACCGGGAATATAGGGAGAAGCTGTGTCTTGACAAATACGGCACTTCACCTGATAAAACCCATGGGTTTTTCTCTAGATGAAAAACAGCTAAAAAGGGCCGGACTAGACTACTGGAACAGCGTGGACCTGCATATTTGGGACAGTCTTGAAGAACTTATAAAGGCTAACCCAGATTCAAATTTTTATTTTGCAACTACTAAAACAAATAAAAGTTACTCAGATGTAAATTATAAGAAAGATGATTTTATAGTTTTCGGACCTGAATCAAGAGGAGTGCCTGAAGAGATACTAATGGCAAACAAAGAAAACTGTATAACGATACCTATGATAAAAATGGGAAGGTCTCTGAATCTTTCAAATTCTGCAGCAATAATCTTATACGAATCTCTGAGGCAGACGGGGTTTGACTTTTAAAAGAGAGAGTTATTCTCTCTTTTTTTTTCTTTAAATACATATTCGGTTAACTTAACGTCAATTTTAAATTAATAAAGCAGCCATAGGAATCTGATTATTTTTAGTTTTTTAGAAAAATTACAGCATATGCACATTTAAAATTATTTGTGATGCATTACAATAAATAATTTTTTTAGTTTATGGGAAAAAATTATAATTAACTCATAAA
>NZ_JBFHGC010000019.1:0-11927 GCF_041583315.1 Ilyobacter sp.
ACGGAGCTGCCTACAGAATCGCCAGAGAAGTATTTATGGATCTAGGAGCTGAGATAGTGGTAATAAATGATGCTCCAAACGGAACCAACATAAATGTAAAATGCGGCTCTACGCACCCTGAGATACTTGCTAAGGTAGTAACAGGATATGAAGCGGACCTAGGTCTTGCCTATGACGGAGACGCAGATAGGCTGATGGCAGTGGATAAAAACGGAAATGTCATAGACGGGGACAAGATAATAGCAATCCTGGCCAAAGAAATGAAAAGCAGAGGAGAGCTAAACGATAACAGGGTGGTAACAACTGTTATGAGTAATATGGGATTTGAAAACTACCTGGATAAAAACGGTATAGGTCTCATAAGAGCCAATGTAGGGGACAGGTATGTACTGGAAAAAATGAAAGTAAACGGACTGAATATAGGGGGAGAGCAGTCGGGACATATAATTTTACTCGACTATAACACAACCGGAGACGGAGTACTGACATCACTTAAACTGGTAGAAGCTCTTAGGGATAGTAAAAAGAGTCTGGACGAGCATGTAGTGGATATACATGACTGGCCGCAGGTGCTCATAAACATAAGAGTCTCAAATGATAAAAAGAACCTTTGGAATAAAAATAAAAAAATTATGGATATCATACAGGAAAAAGAGGGGGAGATGTCTGGACTTGGGAGAGTACTGGTAAGAACATCAGGAACGGAGCCTATAGTGAGAGTAATGGTAGAGGGAAAAGAACAAGAGATGGTGGACTCTGTAGCATCAGAAATCTCTGAAGTTGTGAAGAAAGAACTTTCTTAAATATCTTGCAATTTCAAAAAAAATATATTAGTCTATAATCGCATAAAAAGATACATCACTGAATATGAAAAATGTAGTACCTGACAGGCAAAAAAGTATGAAGAATTCTGAAAAAAGATTTTTTGTTTCAAAAAAAAACAAAAAAAAAGTGCAAAACGACAAAAAATGAGCTATCATGTATTATGTCTCTGTAAAAATTAATGACTTTTTGTGAAAAGATTATTGATTTTATCAGAAATGTAAATTATATTTAGAGGTGGAATATGTACCAGGAATTTGCAAAGGTTTATGACAAGTTTATGGAGTTTGCCGATTATGACGGATGGCATGACTTTGTATCCTATGTTATAGAAGGTAATAATCCAAATGCAAAAACCCTGCTAGACCTGGGATGCGGAACTGGAGAAGTATTAAAGAGATTTGTCGGGGAGTATGAGTGTACCGGAGTTGATCTTTCTGAGGAGATGCTTTCAGTTGCTGAAGACAAGCTGAAAAATTTGGATAAGAATGTCCAGTTGTTATGTCAAAATATGAAGGACCTTAGTCTGGATAGAAAGTACGACATAGTAATATCTCTGTTTGATACGGTGAACCATCTTGTGAGTATAGGGGATTTGGAAAAACTTTTTGAGAAAATAAAAAAACATCTAGAGACTGATGGTGTATACATATTTGACGTTGTAGACAGAAATTTCATGGATGAGATGTTTCCAGACGGATTTTTTATCGATCAGCGAGAGGATATGACTGTAATTTGGGAGCACTATCAAGAAGGTCAACTAGACTATATAGACACTACCTTTTTTGTAGAAGAAAAGGACGGACTTTATAAAAAATATACTGAAAAGCACACTAAGAAAATTTTTACACATAGAGAGATACAAATGGCTGCCGAGAAATCAGGTTTGCATGTAGAAAATATTTATGAAGAAAGTAATCTTGCTGGAGAACGATTTTTTTATGTTATAAAGGGATAGGAAACTAACTCATAAGCTGGTGATTTTAATGAAAAATCTTTATAAGGATGTAGTTTACTATTTTTCTTTACTTGGTTATCTAGGCTTTGTTATGGTTTTTAACATTCTTTTTTTTATAATTATTTATAAGGTAATTGAAAAGTATTTTTTTTCAAGTGATTTGTTGTTTATAGCCTTTACAATTGTAGGGATATTTAGCGGTTTTTATAATTCGTATAAGCTGATTATGAAAAAAAAATAAAAAAAATACTTAAATTTATGGTGGTTTGATGAATCAAGAGATAAAAAAAGTACTCAAAAACTCAGTTATCACAATGATAATTGTCCTTATCTACGGGATTTTGGTAAGAAGCCCTATTATATATATAGGAATGTTTGGAGGGTGCATAATTTCATGGATAGGTTTTTACAGCATCTGCCTCGAGGCGGAGTCAGCTGTGAGAAATGACAATCCATTCAGAGTAACAGTAACTGGATATTTAAAAAGATATGTAATATACGGCATATACTTGGGAGTACTAATAAAATTTTGGGGTATTCCTACTTTTTTAGGCGGAGCTATAGGACTACTGAATATAAAATTTAATATTTCACTTATGGCTATTTCAACCGTTATAAAAAAAATACAGAGCAGGTTAAAAAAATTAAAATAATTTTAAAGAAAGGGGGTCAACGGAGAGTTATGAAAAAATTTGGACCTGTAATACTAGCAGCGATAATTGCAGTTTTCACTTTTGCCATGAAGATGCTTGGATTTGTTCAGTTTGAAACTCCACCATTGGTAGAAGGGCCAAAAATAATGTTTTATGTGCCGCTTCCACCATCAATGCATGATTTTCCTTTTGCTTTAAAAATAGCAGAAGGTAGCTATGGGTTTCCAGTAACAATAACAATTATCAGTACATGGTGTGTTATGCTATTCCTCATATTAATTTTTAGATGGGCTTCAAAAAATCTAGAGATTATGCCGGGGAAAAAACAGGCATTCTTTGAAACTGTCTATGCTTTCTTTGATGCATTGATAGGACAAATGCTAGGTGGTTGGAAGAAAAAGTATTTTACTTACATATCTACTTTGTTTTTATTTATACTTATTTCAAATATTGTTTCATTTTTTCCAATTCCAGGATTTTCCTATGAAGATGGGCTTTTGAAAATTGCACCTGCACTAAGAACACCAACAGCAGATCTTAACACGACAGTAGGTTTGGCATTTATAACGACCTATAGTTTTATGGCTGCTTCATTTAGAGTATCAGGATTTTTTGGATTTTTTAAAGGTTTGTTTGAACCTATGCCGCTTATGTTTCCCATTAACCTGGCTGGGGAATTTGCAAAGCCGACAAATATTTCAATCAGACTTTTTGGAAACATGTTTGCAGGAATGGTAATATTGGGATTGCTTTATAAAGCTGCTCCAGTTTTGATACCGGCACCAATGCACTTATATTTTGATTTATTTAGTGGTATAGTACAAAGTTTTGTATTTATAATGTTGACAATGGTATATATTCAAGGTTCCATTGGAGACGCGGAGTATGTTGATTAATTTGTTTTATTAGAAATATATTTTTTAAGGAGGGAATTATAATATGGATATGTTATTAGCTAAAACTGTAGTATTGGCAGCATCTGCTGTAGGTGCTGGAACAGCAATGATCGCAGGTATAGGACCAGGGGTAGGACAAGGATATGCAGCAGGTAAAGCGGTAGAGTCTGTAGCTAGACAACCAGAAGCAAAAGGAGACATCATCTCTACAATGGTACTAGGGCAAGCAGTAGCGGAATCTACAGGTATCTACTCACTAGTTATTGCTTTGATCCTACTTTATGCTAACCCATTTGTCGGACTATTAGGATAATTTTAGGAGGTCGCTATCCTGAAAGGGATGCTGCTAAATTTTGACGATAAAGCTTTGCATTTATGCATAGAAATCGTTCCACAGAAAGGAGGTAGACGACTTGGCAACACAAAATATGCCTGCAGTGTCTATTGACATTAATATGTTTTGGCAGATCATAAACTTTTTGATTTTAATGTTTTTCTTTAAAAAATATTTTCAAAAACCGGTCTCCAAGATATTAGATGCTAGGAAAGAAAAAATCGCTAACGAGTTGAAACAGGCTGAAACAGATAGAAAACTGGCAGCTGAGGCCAATGAGGAAACCCAAGGTATTCTGAAAGCGGCTAAAACAGAAGCTAATGAAATTCTTTTGAGAGCTGAAAAAAAAGCTGACGAAAGAAAAGAAACTATTTTAAAAGAAGCCAATGCTCAGAGAGAAAAGACTATAAAGTCTGCTGAGTTAGAAGTAGAAAAAATGAAAAAACAAGCTAGAAAAGAGCTCCAATCAGAAGTTACCGGTCTGGCAGTTAGTCTTGCTGAAAAAATGATTAATGAAAGACTTGATTCCAAATTGGGAGAAAACCTACTCAATGACTTTATTGAAGAGGTAGGCGAAGACAGATGATAGAAGCGCAAGTAGGTAAAAGATATGCTGTAGCCATTTATGAAATGGCAGAATCAAATGCAAAAGTTAAAGAACTTTACGAGGAATTAAACCTTGTGATGGAGCTTTACAAGGGGGACAAGGAGTTTAAAAACCTTGTGGATCATCCTCTTATAAAAGTAGAAGAAAAAAAAGAATTTATGGGTAAAATCTTTTCAAAGTTTGAGGAGTTTTCTCTGAATATTCTTTTCTACCTTATAGAAAAGAAAAGACTGTCTTACATAAAATCAATTGTTGCAGAGTATCTGAAGATCTATTATACAAAAAACCATATAGTAGATGTAGAAGCTACTTTTGCAATTGAACCTAATGAAGAACAGAAGAGCAAACTTATTCAAAAACTAGAAAAGAAAACCGGAAAAAAAGTTAACTTGATAGTTAACATAGATAAATCCATTATTGCCGGTGGAATTATAAAAATCGGTGATGAAATAATTGACGGAAGCGTTAGAAGACAGCTTGATACAGTCGTAAGCAACTAGTATCTTGCCAGTTCGAAAGGTAGGAGGTGTAACCGCTTGAAGATCAGACCGGAAGAGATCAGCAGCATAATCAAGACTGAGATCGAAAATTATAAAAAATCTTTAGATATTAAAACTTCAGGTTCTGTCGTAGAAGTAGGAGACGGAATCGCAAGAATATACGGTCTTAGTAATGCAAAAGCCGGAGAACTTTTAGAATTCCCTAATGGAATAAGAGGGATGGTACTAAATCTTGAGGAAAACAATGTAGGTGCCGTATTACTAGGAGACCCTACAGGGGTAAAAGAGGGAGACGAGGTAAGAGCCACTGGAGAAGTCGCAGCGGTACCAGCCGGAGAAGGTCTCTTGGGAAGAGTAGTCAACGCTCTAGGAGAGCCAATTGATGGTAAAGGTGACATAAAAACAGAAAGAATGATGACACTAGAAAGAAAGGCTCATGGAATAATCGCCAGAAAGCCGGTACATGAACCACTTCAAACGGGTATCAAGTCAATAGACGGAATGGTACCGATCGGAAGAGGTCAAAGAGAACTTATCATCGGGGATAGACAGACTGGTAAAACAGCTGTAGCACTCGATGCAATCATAAACCAAAAAGGTACAGGGGTAAAATGTATCTATGTAGCTATAGGTCAGAGAAGATCAACTGTAGCTCAGATAGTAAAAAAACTAGAAAATGCCGGAGCAATGGAATACACAATCGTAGTAGCAGCAACGGCTTCAGAACCAGCTCCTCTGCAATACATGGCACCTTACTGTGGTGTATCTATGGGTGAGTTCTTTATGGATAAGGGAGAGCATGTATTAATAATATACGATGACCTTTCTAAACATGCGGTAGCATACAGAGAGATGTCACTTCTACTGAAGAGACCTCCAGGAAGAGAAGCTTATCCAGGAGATGTATTCTACCTTCACTCAAGACTTCTTGAGAGAGCGGCAAAACTATCTGATGAACTAGGTGCAGGTTCTATAACAGCACTTCCTATAATTGAAACACAGGCAGGAGACGTATCTGCGTTTATTCCTACCAACGTAATTTCAATCACAGATGGTCAGATCTTCCTAGATTCTGAACTATTTAACTCTGGATTCAGACCGGCAATAAATGCAGGTATATCTGTATCGAGAGTTGGAGGATCAGCACAAATAAAGGCTATGAAACAAGTTGCTGCCAAAGTAAAACTAGAACTAGCACAGTATAGTGAACTTTTAACATTTGCACAATTTGGATCAGACCTAGATAAGGCTACAAAAGCTCAACTTGAAAGAGGACACAGAATCATGGAGGTCCTAAAGCAAGATCAATACAAACCTTACAGAGTAGAAGAGCAAGTGGTTTCATTCTTTATGGTTTTAAACGGATATGTTGACGACACTCCTATTGAAGAAGTAAGAAGATTCGAGGAAGAGTTGATAGCGCATCTAAAAGATAATACAGAAATACTAAAAGAAATACTAGAGAAAAAAGCTCTTAGTGATGAAATAGAAGCTAAATTAAGAAAAGCTATTGAAGATTTCAAAAAAAACTTTAGTTAAAGAGAGGTGAGATCATGGCTGGAGGAAAAGAATTAAAAGGTAGAATTAAAAGTGTTCAGTCTACTCACCAGATCACAAAGGCTATGGAGATAGTTTCTTCAACAAAGTTTAAAAGATTCTCTGCATTGGTAAATCAGTCAAAACCATACTCTGAAAGTATGGATAATGTACTAAAAAATATTGCTGCAGGGATAAAATCTGAAAGGCATCCACTTTTCGATGGGAAAAAGGATGTAAAAAAAATAGGGGTTATCGTGATGACTTCTGACAGAGGACTTTGTGGAGGCTTCAACAATGCCACCTTAAAAAAGATGGAAATTCTTATTGCCGAAAATCCAGACAAGGAAGTTTCAATCATTGGAGTTGGAAAAAAAGCCAGAGATTATTGTAATAAAAGAAATTATGATCTTAAAGCTGAGTATATCCAGCTTATTCCTGAAACTATGTTTGTAAAGGCTAAAGAAATAAGTGAAAATATTGTGGAATATTTTTATGGAGATATCTTTGATGAGGTATACATGATCTACAATGAATTCATATCTGCAATGCAGACTGAGCTAGTTGTAAAAAAAGTGTTACCTATCGAGAGAGTAGAGGTTCAAGAGAATACTACGTATATTTTTGAGCCATCGGTAGAGGGTATATTATCAAGCCTGCTTCCAAAATATCTGAATATAAGAATATATCAGGCTATTTTGGAAAATACGGCAAGTGAGCATTCGGCTAGAAAGAATGCTATGAAAAATGCAACTGACAATGCTGAGGACATGATAGCTGATCTGAACCTTCAATACAACAGGGAAAGACAAGCTGCAGTTACTCAAGAGATATCTGAAATTGTCAGTGGAGCATCTGCTCTCTAAATATATTGAGCAGAATTTTTCAAAACCTTATTGAAGAGGAGGCAGTTTTAGTGGAGAATAAGGGAATTCTTACCCAAATAATTGGTCCGGTTGTAGACGTATCATTCAATAGCGAATTGCCTAAGATTTACAATTCACTTAGAATAGATCGTGGAAACGGAGAAGTCCTAATAGCTGAAGTACAGCAACACCTAGGTAACAACGTTGTAAGAGCGATATGTATGGATGCATCTGAAGGGCTACAAAGAGGAATGGAAGTAATAGATACAGGTGCTCCAATCACAGTACCGGTAGGTAAAGCGGTACTAGGAAGAATACTGAATGTATTGGGAGAGCCTATAGATCAAGCAGGAGAAGTAAAGGCAGAAGAGTTTTCATCTATTCACAGGGAAGCTCCTGCATTTGAAGATCAGGGAACTGAAGTAGAGATATTCGAAACAGGAATCAAGGTAATCGATCTTCTGGCTCCATATGTAAAAGGTGGAAAAATCGGTCTGTTTGGTGGAGCAGGAGTTGGTAAGACAGTTCTTATAATGGAGCTTATCAATAACATCGCCAAGGGACATGGAGGACTATCAGTATTTGCAGGTGTAGGGGAAAGAACGAGAGAAGGTAGAGACCTTTTTGACGAAATGACCGAATCTGGAGTACTGAGCAAAACTTCTCTTGTTTACGGACAAATGAATGAGCCGCCTGGAGCAAGACTAAGAGTAGCACTTACTGGTCTTACAATGGCTGAAAACTTTAGAGATAAAGAGGGGCAGGACGTTCTTCTGTTCATCGATAATATCTTTAGATTTACGCAAGCAGGATCAGAAGTTTCGGCACTTCTAGGAAGAATGCCGTCAGCGGTTGGATACCAGCCGACACTAGCAACAGACATGGGTGCTCTTCAAGAGAGAATAACATCTACTAAAACTGGATCGATCACGTCAGTACAAGCTGTATATGTACCAGCAGATGACCTTACTGACCCGGCTCCAGCTACTACATTTACTCATCTAGACGCTACAACAGTACTGTCTAGAAGAATCGCATCACTTGGAATCTATCCGGCAGTTGACCCTCTAGATTCTACATCAACAGCTCTTCAGCCTGGAATCACAGGTCATGAGCACTATACAACAGCAAGAGAGGTACAGTCTGTACTTCAAAGATATAAAGAACTTCAGGATATCATCGCTATACTAGGTATGGACGAATTATCTGATGATGATAAAATAGCAGTAAACAGAGCAAGAAAAATCGAAAGATTCTTTTCACAGCCATTCCACGTAGCAGAGCAGTTTACAGGAATGGAAGGTAAATACGTAACTGTAAAGGAAACTATAAGAGGATTTAAAGAGATCCTTGAAGGTAAGCATGATGACCTTCCTGAACAAGCCTTCCTTTATGTGGGAACAATTGACGAGGCTATAGCAAAAGCGAGGGAATTAATGAAGGGAGATGCATAATCATGGCTACCTTTAAGTTAGAAGTGATTACTCCAATCAAAAAGATCCTTGAAAAAGAAGTTGAAATGATTGTTTTAAGAACCACCGAGGGGGATATGGGAGTTTTGGCAAACCATGCTCCTTTCGTGGCAGAACTTGCTATCGGAGAGATGAAAATAAAATCTTCAGGTGAAGAAGTAGCATACTTTGTATCCGGAGGTTTCATAGACATATCGAGAGAGCAGACCACAATTCTTGCTGATGAAGCTATAGACGCAAGAGAGATAGATGTGGAAAGAGCAAAACAAGATGCCGAGGTTGCTCAGGCTAAGCTTACGAAGCTAAAAGAGGACAGAGATATTGCTGCAACTCAAAAAGCACTTCAAGATGCACTTACTAAGGTAAGAATAGGTGAACAATATCGTTAATTTAAAAAGGCCGTGCTTTAAGCACAGCCTTTTTTTTATGGATATATAAAAATAACGTCAGCCTGTGGATAAACTCTTTTTTCATCGGAAATCTCCGTTGTTATTCTATTTTCTAGAGACTTGCCTCTGAAAAAAGTAAGGATTTTTTCTTTTCTGGAGTTCATAAGATCATTAACTTGTGACTCTGGAGTCTTGGAATCTTTTGAGGACATAAAAATAATATCTTTTATATTTTTAAGCCTGAGAAGTTCTGTTTCTCTGAAAAAATCAGTATAGAGGATAAATCTGACTTTTAATTCCTGGTTTTCTTTTAACATCTGGGATATTTTTTCTAACTTTTGAATTTCAGTCAAGGCTAAGCTGTCTGAAAGAAATATAAAGTTTATTTTTGAAATCTCCTGGGATTCAATTGTCTTTGTGATAATGTTTATAGGAGATGTTACGGTTTTTATCAGTATACTTTTTAAACTCTGTATAAAAATATCTCTCAGTTTAAATTGCGGGTTATTAAAATCTCCTGAAATTAGTATATTCAGACTGAAGTTTCCGCTCTTATCTGAAAGTATACCCACGGCAGTTTTTAAAGGAATAGATGTATTGTTTCCTGTGGATTGTCCCAGGGATATATTTTTAAAAGTGATATCATTTGTTCCATCAAGTTTACCTTTTTTTATTTTATAAGTAGCCTTCCAGTCAGTTTTTCCCGAGTTTAACTGGTTTGGAAAGTAGAGTTCTAAAATATTTTTGTATGGCGTGAGATCTAAATTGTTCAGTGTGAACTCCCCATCTATATCCATTGTTTTTGGGGAAAATCCCCAGTCCTCTTTCAAGGAATAAGAAGCTTTTGCAGAAAGAGTACCACCTGTCTTGACTGTGGAATCAAGAGTTATATCTGTTTTTTCATTCTTAGAAGTGGAAAAATTATTTGATTTGAGCAATATTTTTTGTATTGGGTAGGTGCTATTCTTGGTCAAGAGATTGAGGTCTCCATCTAGAATACTTAATTTTTTTATATTGATTTTCATTTTAGTTTTTTCAGGTTTTTTAGATTTATCAACGGCTTCTGTTTTTTTATTGATTACCACGATTGGTTTTGAAACTGTAACTTCATCAGCGCTGAATTCATCTTTATTTAATCTGTTTAAAATTAAATTGATATTATCCCCTGAAAAGGACATGTACTTATCTTTGCCCAGTATTCCCTTGAATCCCACTAAATTAAACTTCCCTTTTGTAATATTGTATTTCTTATCCTTGATTTGAATAAAAAAGGAAGAGACAATTTTTTTTGTTGAAAATTCATCTGTGGATTCTTTACTATAGAGGTTCATATTTTCCAGAGAAAGGACGGTCTGGGAAGATATATTCCCGTTAGTGTATGAGAGGTCTGCATCTAATTTTGCAAGGCCGTCCACTGTATAGGGGATATCTTTTAAAAATGGTCTGAGCTCCTCTATACCAAGTGAAGCAACACTAACCTTCCCCTTATATCCTACATCCTTTATATCTTCCCTTAATTCCAAATCCTTATCCACAAGAAGGTTTCCCCCTATACTTACAGGGGTTTTCCCGTTTAACTTTCCGGTGACATTTACTTCTGATCCCCCTTTTTTTGTTGATAGATTTTTGAATAAACCGTTTATTCCGTTTACTGAAAAATCTTTTAGCATAACATCTGAATTTTGTATACTAAACTTTGAGAGAAAGATCAACGGTAGTTTTTTCTTTTCTTTTTCTGTTGTTTCTTTATTTTCTGTTTCTTTTTTAGGAGCGCTCATATCTATCTTGGCATTTTTCATATTTATAGAATCAAAAACTATAGATTCCTTTGAAATTTCTTTTGAAATAAGAGAAAGATCTCCCTGAAAAACAGTTTTTCCATCAGTTGATTTGAAAACCAGCTTCGTAACCTCTCCAGGGCCGGAGATTTTAAATTTTTTATCTAGCATATTATAGTCGACTTTATTTGACATTTTAATCTGATCTGAAGACAAGAGGGACCCTTTACCGTCAGAAGCCCCTATACCTACTAAGGAGATGTCAGCAAGAGCAGAGATATCAGGGTAACTAAAGGTGTAATCCCCTCCTATGGAAAAATCTTTAGAACTTATTTTATAAGGAAGGTTTTCCAGTTTGTTCATTGAAGCAAGGTCACTTCCCTTGATTTTTAATTTCCCTTCAGCCAATATGAGTTGTAGGAGATCTTCTGGACTTTTTAAAGTATCTTTAAATTTTATCTTTGAGTTTGTAGAGACCGAGGTTTTTTCATCGAGATCAAATGACAGGTCTATTTCAGACTGGATATCTTTTTCATTGGTGAAGTTCTTTCCTTTGAGACTTAACTTTGTCAAAGATGTATCAGAGGTCAAAACAGATGAGTCTGAGATGTTAAGTTCACCTATTTTTAAATCAGGAATTACAAATGGCTTTGGAGGCTCCTTTTCTTTATCTTCAGAGTGCATTTTGTAGTCTACTGCCAACTGATCCAGAGTGATATTGTCGATATTTATGTAGGGTTGGGGAAAGGTGACCTCTTGCAGATTTATATCCCCTGACTTGAAGGAGATGCTCTGAAGTTCATTTTTAAGTGTAAAATTTTCTGAGTGAACCTTACCTTTTAGTGTATAAATTTTATCCTTGAAATTTCCGTTAAAAGGGATGTCTGCCTTTATATTCCCCACTAAAGAATCGTACCCCTTTATTTTTTTTATAATAAAGGGATTTTCATCAAGGGTAATATTTTCAGCATTAAAAATTCCATTGAAATCTCCTGTGGAGGTATTTGCCTCTAAAGAAAGAGCAATAGAGTCATCCTTTGAAAGCTCCAGCCCAGATGAAAAATTCAGTATATTGTCTGCATATTGAAATTTTGGAGATTTGAATCTGACTGCACT
>NZ_JBFHGC010000020.1:0-11857 GCF_041583315.1 Ilyobacter sp.
TACACGGCTCTGCACCAGAGATCGCAGGAAAAGGCCTTGCCAATCCAATAGCCATGATATGGACCATAAAAATTATGCTGGATTTTCTGGGACATGAGTCTTTGGGAGATGCTGTAATAAGAGGTATAGAGGATTCTCTAGAAAGCAGAGAGAGTCTTACCCCGGATATGGGTGGGAAAGGTACTACAAGCCAGGTGGGAGATATCATCTGCAATATTATAAATAAAAATTTAAGCTAAATAAATTTTTATGAAAACTAATATTAAAAAGTTCCCTGTGTTCCGTCTTTTGAGACAGAGCATCATGGAACTTTTCTTTTTTGCCTTTGCTGGTTCTTACTATGGAAACAATTTAGAAAATCATTTTTTCTATGGGGTCGTTGGTGCTTTCGACCTGAATATCTTTTGAAAAGATATTTTCTTGTCATTTATAAGAACTCCTCCTAAAATGAGAAGACCTCCCACAACCATTAACGGAGTGATCTTTTCGTCCAGTATAATCATAGAAGAGATCATTGCAACCAGTGGTATGAGATAAATAAAGTTAGTGGTTTTTATTATCCCGATTATATTTATTGCTTTGCTCCACATGATAAAACAGATGGATGACGCCACAAGAGCGAGATAAAATATACTGAAAGATACATCCTTATTCAACAGATATTCAAAATGTATTTTTACCTTAAAAAAATAAAGTACAGGCAGCATGAAAATCAAACCGTAAAAGAAGGTCTTTCTCACTAAGATTATTCCGGAATAACTCTTATCCACCTTTCTCAGAAGATTGGAGTACACCGCCCAGATAATAGAGCATACTACCGCCAGGATATCCCCTATAGGATTAAGCTTTAGCACCTTGTTCCCATTGTAAAGTATGATGAATATCCCTGTTATGGCCAGGGCAAATCCCAGAAGAAGGTTGGTATCAAATTTTTCATCCTCTGTAGTAAAGTGAGCTATTATCGATGAAAATATTGGTATAGAGGATACTATAAGCCCCACATTGGAAGCCGAGGTATATTTCAGTGCCAGATTTTCCACTAAAAAGTAAAGCATTCCTCCGGTAAGTCCCAGAAACAAAAACAGTTTCTCCTCCTGAAAGTTAAATTTAAAATTAAACGTCGGTTTTATAACCATTAAAAAGAGATAAGCTATTAAAAATCTTAAAAAAAGTGCTTCCAAAGGCGAAAAATAATTTAATAAATTTTTGGTAATTGCATAAGTCGTACCCCACACGAATATTGTTGTGAATGCCATGATATACCCTATGTACTTGTTGTTCATGTTAGCCCCCTATATTATTTCTATCTCTTATATTACTCCTATCCCAAGAAAATTAACTTTAGTTATTTCCCCTATCCTATCTTCAGGCATCTCATTGAGAGAGATGAATGATGTATCTCGTCAAATAAAAACTCTACCTTATCCCCCTTATCCTGCATGGCTGCAATATACAGAAGAGGAAGATAATGCTCATCAGTTGGAAGGGATAATTCGGCACACCTGCCGAAATTTTTATAAGATATAAGATTTTCGTGACTGCCAGTTCTTATAGAATCTGCTATATACCTGTCAAACTCCACAGCCCAGGTATGTGGGTTTGCTAAGGTTTCATGTCCCATCTCTCTGAGATTATGCACGATATTACCGCTTCCTATTACCAGTACTCCCATATCTCTCAGAAAAGACAGTTTTTTCCCAAGATTATAGTGAGAATATTCATTCAATCCCATATCGAGACTCATCTGTAAGACCGGAATATCTCCCTCTGGATAGATATGTTTCAGTACTGCCCACGAACCGTGATCAAGACCCCAGTAATCAGCCCCTGTAACTGTCATATTTTCTTTATTTAAAGTTTCTGCTATATATTTTGCAAGCTCTTTTTTCCCGCCAGGCTGATAAACCACATTGTAAAGTTCCTCTGGGAACCCATAAAAATCATATATTTGCCTGGGATCATCAGAAGAAGTTATGCTCGTGCCCTTTGTCTGCCAGTGTGCTGATATCACAAGAATAGCTTCCGGCTTCTCTATATTTTCAGATATTTTTTTCAGAGACTTTGTGAAGCTGTTGTCCGATATTGCATTCATTGGATTGCCGTGACCTACAAATAAAACAGGTTGTTTTTTTCTCACCGTGTACCTCCAAACATAGATGCATTAAATTTCTTTTTATATTATATATGATTTCTCTTGATTTTACCCAATAAATTATTTAATTTCAGATTAACACACACAAAACATCAACAAAAACAATCATTTTCTCAAGTTACATATATTTTATATATGTGTACACTATATATTATATAATTGCATTTATCTTCAAAAGAAGTTATAATCCATATATAGAATAAATTAATAATTATATCAGCATTAACAACATGAATAAAAAAAGATTAATAAATATATATTTTACAGAGGGTGGTTGATGTGCAACAGATTACCTCATCACATGGATTTGAAGAACACTTAAAAATGTGAGTGAATAAAAAAACAATCGGGAGAAAGTACTTCTAAAAGTACTGGCATAATGAAAAACTCATTATGCATTTGTAGCGCTTTAATTGTCAACCTAAATGGTTGATGCTGAAATCGCAAAGTAGGAGGGGGATTTTTATGAAAAACTTAAACATGATGGATACTGAGGTATTTTACGAATATGAGGAATTAATAATGGATACAAATCACTATGTATATGACGGTGCAGGTTCTGGTGTGGACTGTGAAATAGTTGAGGAGATCTATAGATTTGAAACAAAAACAGATGCTTTTGAAGATATAAAAAACCTTATAGAGGATACAAACCACCACATTTATGACGGTGCACCAGACTCAGGACTTTATTGTAGTGCAGAAGAAGAGATCTATAGATTTGAAGAACCTGCAGCTTTTCAAGAGATAAAAGACCTTATAGAAGATGCAAACCATTATGTCTATGACGGTGTTGCAGTCTAATTATTGGTTTATTGAAAATAAAAAAATTATATGAATAAAATCTCAGAGTTATCTGGGATTTTTTATTTTTTTGAAAATCTCAAATTAGATTTTTTAATGCCTCTAAGATTACTTACTCATTGGAAAAGATATTTTATTTCTTGTTTACTAATTCCACACCTCCAGGTTGAACTTCATAATGGATATCTCTTTCTTCAAGTATTTCATAAATTGTCAACCGTAACAGCTATCTGCTCAAAACTTTCCTGCTTTCAGATTATTATGCTCTCCAAACATTGACAAAAATTATAATTTTTTATATTAACATATATTTCATATATGGTTCTTCTATATATTATATAATTGCATTTATTTTCAAAAGAAGTTATAATCCATATATAGAATAAATTAATAATTACATCAACATTAACAACATAAATAAAAAAGATTTGTATATATTTTACAGGGGGTGGTTGATGTGCAACAGATTACCTCATTACATGGTTTTGGAGAACACTCAAAAATATGAGGAAATAGCCAATCTTAACTAAACAATCGGGAGAAAGTACTTCTAATAGTACTGGCATGATGAAAAAAAACATTATGCTTTTGTAGCGCTGTAACTGTCAACCAGCTGGTTGATGCTGAAATCGCAAAGTAGGAGGGATTTTTATGAAAGACTTAAACAAATTAGATGCCGAGGTATTTTACGAATATGAGGAATTAATAATGGATACAAATCATTATGTATATGATGGTGCAGGTTCTGGTATGGACAGTGAAATAGTTGAGGAAATTTACACCTTTGAATCAACAGTTGATGTTTTTGAAGATATGAAAAATATTATAGAGGATACAAACCACCACATCTATGATGGTGCCCTAGATTCAGGACTCTACTGTGATGCACAGGAAGAGATCTATAGATTTGAAGAACCTGAAGTTTTCCAGGAGATAAAGAACCTTATAGAAGATACAAACCATTATGTCTATGATGGTGTTGCAGTCTAATTATTGGCTTATTAAAAAATAATAATCTAAAAATAAAATCTCAGAATTATCTGGGATTTTATTTTTTTTGAAGTTTTTTTAAAAAATTTCAAATTATATTTATCAAATTTACTTCAATAAATACAAAACAAGGCACCTTAGAGACGCCTTGTTCATTTAAATAATTATTTTATTTATTATTTACTCTCTCTAAATATTCACCATTTCTTGTATCAATTCTGATAATATCTCCGATATTTACAAATAGTGGTACACTTAGTTCATACCCAGTCTCGATAGTAGCTGGCTTCAGTACCTTACCAGTAGTATCTCCTCTTAATCCAGGCTCTGTGTAAGTAACTTCTCTCTCTACAGAGTTAGGAAGCTCTACACCTACGGGTCTCTCTTCATATAATAGGATGTCTATGAACATCTCTTCCTTCAGGTAGTTTGTAGCATCTCCTAGATCGTCAGCTGTAAGGGCGATCTGCTCAAAACTTTCTTGATCCATAAAGTTGTAGTCTCCTCCAACTTCATATAGGAATTGCATTGTCTTTTTATCAAGTCTGATGTCATCAAGCTTATCCGATGCCTTCATAACTTCTTCTTTTATCTGCCCTGTAATAAGATTTTTCATTTTAAATTTTACAACTGCAGAGTTTCTCCCTGATTTGTTGTAAGTAGCCTTTTGAATTATAAATACTTCTTCACCTATTTTGATGATATTTCCAGATGAAACTTCTTGTGCTGTTTTCAATGTTCTGTCCTCCTAATTTCCTTTTTCTATATTGTATCACAGTCTTAAAAGATTGGCAAAGTGAATATTTTGTTTAAAAAAAACCAGCAATAACAGTCTTTCAAAGACCAAGGCTTTTGATTTTAAAAACCATTTTCAGAAAGATTTTTTTTCAAAAAACGCAACAATTTATCTGCAAGATTTCCGTTTTCTTTTACGTAATTTGAGACTGATCCAAAAGCTTCTTTTTCCTTCTCATATTCACTGAAAAAACCTGAAAAGTCTTCTTCTTCCAGATTATAATGATTTTCTGACCTGGAATTGTAATTATACATTATTTCAGAATAATTTTCGTAAATCTTTTCTGGTATTTTACCCTTTATAAAAGAGAGAAACCCATCTACTTTATTCATATGCTCTCTCTCTTCTTGGCAGTAAGCATGCCAGAGAAAAGGTTTTCCAGAAACAATGGCCCTAGAAAAACTTTCCTCTCCCCTGACAAGATTAAAATCAGAGTTGTACAAAATCTTATCATAGAGATCCTGCTCCACATAATCCATGAATATTACCCCTATATTTTTAAGGGTTTTTAACTTTTCTGTGATGATCATTCCATCCTTACTCATTTCACCGAAAACCAAGAGGACAACCTCTCTTTTAAAACCTTCGAGGGTATCCAAAAACTTCTGAAAATTGTACTCATAAGAAAAAACAGTACCTACAAAAGTATCTTCTTTTACAAGGGCTTTAGATTCACCGGAAAAAATCTTTTCTGAATGATCTGAAATTACCTCGTTAAAAAAATCTGATCTGTTTTTCAAAGGTTCATACTCACCTATAATAAGACCTCCGCTCCAGTTTTCAAAACCAGGCATATAGAAATATTTTTTTACATTTTTCAGATTTATATATGAACTTTGAAGATGATACTCTTTTGCCCACTCCTCAGCTGTGAGATATTCCAAATTTATTACTATTTTCAGATCTTCAGAGGAATTTTCCAGGTATGCTTTTGGTATTTCACATCCGTAGGCTTCTATAGCCACCTGAGCATTACCAACATTCACATAGTCCCCATCACTCATTTTTTTCATATCAAAGTAGGTTATATCTTCTATAATCTGAATTTTTTCATTTATATTAATTTTTTTATTTATTTTTGAAAAAGTTTCTGAGTCATTGAAAAAAACTCTTACTTCTAGCTCTGCATCTTTCTTTTTTATCTCCTTAGCCAGCCTATAAACAAAGCCTATATCACCAAAATTATCTATTATATCACAGAATATATCTATACTTTCTAACATCTCATCCCTCTGCCATCTATTTAAATTTTCCAAAGTAAATCTTTCGGATTACTTTATTATATCAGTTTTTCTTATTTATACAAAAGACAGATAAATATGTAAGCTTAATTTAAAAAATGAATTTTGATCCAAGAGGATTTTAATAAAATCACAGTGAAATGTAAATCTGATTCAAATAAGCTCTGCTTTTAAACATAGCTATCATTTCTATATACACTGAACCGATAGTTTTTTGAGTTTTTTATTATTTTTTAGTAAAAATATTCCTGTAATCATAAATATTATTACATCACTCACCGGAGCAGCAAACCAAATACCATTCAAACCAAAATATTTTGGCAATATAATAAGCAGAGGAATAAACAGTCCTATCTGCTTGAATATATTTAAGAATAATGATTTATGTGCCTGTCCCACAGCCTGGAAGTAATTGGCTCCTACAACATAAATGGAATTTAAAACAACTAAGGCCATAAAAATTCTTATTCCGCTTTTTCCTATCTCCAAAAGTTCCACATTACCGTTGTTAAATAGATTTATAAAAAATTCAGGCACTATCATAATCATAATAGTCAGTATTGAAGAGATGAACACCCCATAGACAAGGGCCGTGTTTAGTATTTTTTTGACTCTGTCATATTTTTGAGCCCCATAGTTGTATCCCAATAAAGGCTGCGCCCCATGGATTATTCCCGAAAGTGTCATCATGAGAAACATAAATACACTGTTTATTGCTCCCATAGCTCCCACAGCCATATCTCCTCCATATTTCAAAAGAGCCCTGTTGGCAAAAACCGCCACCAAGCTGTTTGCTAACTGAAGGGTAAATGGTGATATTCCGATAGAGAAAATTTCTTTTATTATTTTAAAATCAGGTTTTAAATATTTCAGTTTCAATTTTATATTACTTCTATCGCTGTATAAGAAATGATATAAAACCATTATCGATCCAACTATATTTGCAATGGCAGTTGCCATGGCAGCTCCTTTTATTCCATAATCAAGTACAAATATAAATATAAAATCTAAAAATACATTTGTCAAAGCTCCTGCAATCATTATTATCATTGAAAACTTTGGATTTCCCTCTGCTCTCAGAAGATTATTTACCCCCATGGCTATAAAGTCAAATAGCACCAAAAAATTTATAATATACAGATAGTCCTTTGCGTACATGATGGTATTTTCAGTAGCTCCAAATATAATCATCAGTCTGTCCATAAATAAGTAACCCATGATCATTAGCATGATACTGAATACTCCGTAGAGGGTAAATACGTTTCCCAGAACATGGTTTGCTTCCTCTTTTCTTCCCTGCCCCAGCCTGAGAGAAACTATACTTCCCCCTCCATGACCTACCAGCATCCCTACTGCTATATAAATTGTAAATATAGGAAAGGTAATACTAATCCCCGCCATGGCATAGGGACCGAGACACTTTCCGATAAACATCCTGTCCACTACATTATAGAGAGCAAATACAAGGCTAGAAATTATAGCAGGTACAGAAAACTCTATGAGGAGTTTACTTATTTTTTCTTCGCCTAATCTTTTTATTTTTTCCAATTGGAATCTCCTCCACTTTCTAAATAATCTTTGATATTTGATTTTATACGGCCTGAAACTTTTAAAAATATCTCCATTTCATCTTGAGTAATACCCTGGGAGAATACTTCTTTTTCCAGAGTGTCTAAATTTTTGAGTTTAGGTAAAATATCTTCAGCCTTTTTAGTGGGATAAATTTTTTTTGACCTTCTGTCATTTTCATCTTCTACTTTTGTGATATAACCGTTTTCTACAAGTTTTTTCACGGATTTGGCAATGGTTGTTTTATCTACCCCTATATTTTTACTGAGAGCATCCTGGCTTATCCCTCTGTTTCTGCACACATCTAAAATAATGATAAACTGTCCATTACCCAGTTGGTATTCATCCAGATGAAAATCCAAAAATTTTCTTATCTCAATATTTAAAAATTTTACTGTTTTTCCTAAAGGTTCTTTTATCATAAAACATCTCCCTTCAATTAGTTGGTAAGCATGCTAAATTGTTGCATTGTAGTATAACAAACTATAGTTGGTCAGTCAACTAATTTCAGTTTTTTAAGTTCGTTTTTTTAGCACAAAACTGCAGAGTTAAAAACACTTTAAAGAGCCACAAAAAAAAAGGCTTTTCATCATAGAAAAGCCTTAATTTTTATACGTACTGATATGAAAGATTTTTCAGCTTTCTGTTGTTTTTTACCAGGAAAAATCCCGTAGTGGCAAATACTATTAAATCACTCACAGGAGCAGCTAGCCATACTCCGTTTATCCCAAAATATTTTGGCAGAATAATAATCATTGGAATAAAAAGGACTAGTTGTTTAAATATGTTTAAAAATAGAGATTTATTGGCCTGTCCCACAGCCTGAAAATAATTAGCCCCTATAACATAGATTGCATTGAAAACTATCAAGCTCATATAAATCTTTATCCCGTTTTCTCCTATTGCCAAAAGCTCAGAATTTCCATTATTAAAAAGATTTATAAAAAATGCTGGTTTCATCATAACAGTGATCGTTAAAACAGATGCGAGGCATATCCCGTAGATAAGGGTCATATTTAATATCTTTTTTACCCTGTCATATTTTTGAGCCCCGTAGTTATATCCTATGAGAGGCTGTGCTCCCTCAGTTATTCCTGAAAGAGTCAGCGCGAGAAACATAAAGATACTGTTTATTGCTCCCATAGCACCCACGGCAATGTCTCCTCCATATGTCAAAAGGGCCCTGTTGGCAAAAACCGACACCAAGCTGTTTGCTAACTGAAGAGTAAATGGCGATATTCCGATAGAGAAAATCTCTTTTATTATTTTAAAATCAGGTTTGAGATGTTTCAGTTTTAATTTTAGATTGCTTTTGCTGCTATATAAAAAATGGTATAAGACCATTATCGACCCAACTATATTTGCAATGGCAGTTGCCATGGCAGCTCCTTTTATTCCATAATCAAGGACACATATAAATATGTAGTCTAAAAATACATTTGTCAAAGCTCCTGTAATCATTATTATCATGGAAAGTTTTGGATTTCCCTCTGCCCTCAAGAGAGTGTTTACCCCCATGGCTATAAAGTCAAATAAAACAAAAAAGTTTATTATATACATGTAACCTTTTGCATACATGATTGTATTTTCAGTAGCTCCAAATATAAACATCAGTTTGTCCATAAATAAGTGACCCATGATCATTAGCACAATACCGAATACTCCATAGAGGGTAAATACATTTCCCAATACATGGTTTGCTTCTTCTTTTTTTCCCCGGCCCAGTCTCAGAGAAACTATACTTCCCCCTCCTATGCCTACCAGCATTGCCACTGCTATATAAATTGTAAATATAGGAAAGGTGATGCTTACTCCTGCCATAGCATATGGACCCAGGAATTTCCCGATAAACATTCTGTCTACCACATTATAGAGTGCAAATATAAGAGTTGCAATTATTGCCGGCAGGGAAAATTCTATGAGGAGTTTACTTATTTTTTCTTCACCTAATCTTTTTATTTTTTCCAATTTGAATCGCCTCCATCTTCTAAATAATATTTGATATTTGATTTTATACGGCCTGAAACTTTTAAAAATATCTCCATTTCATCTTGCGTAATACCCTGGGAAAATATTTCTTTTTCCAGAGTGTCTAAATTTTTGAGTTTAGGTAAAATATCTTCAGCCTTTTTAGTGGGATAAATTTTTTTTGATCTCCTGTCTTTTTCATCCTCTTCTTTTGTGATATAACCGTTTTCTACAAGCTTTTTCACAGATTTGGCAATGGTTGTTTTATCTACCCCAATATTTTTACTGAGAACATCCTGGCTTATCCCTCTGTTTTTACACACATCTAAAATAATGGTAAACTGTCCATTCCCCAGTTGGTATTCATCGAGATGAAAATCCAAAAATCTTTTTATCTCAGTCTTTAAAAACTTAACTGTTTTTCCTAAAGGTTCTTTTATCATAAAACATCTCCCTTTAATTAGTTGGTAAGCATACTAATTTGTTATAAAGTTAGTATACCAAAATATAGTTGGGTAGTCAACTAATTTTCAGTTTTTTTTAAGCTTGTTTTTTTAGTACAAAGTTGATAGAATTGTAGGACACTTCAAAGAGCTAAAAGGGGAAGGCTTTTTAAAGCATATTCATGATTTATTATAAAGGGGGGAATTATGTCTGAAAAATTTGATACTCATGGAACGGCTGAAGTTTGTGATTTCCACAGAGAAAATATCCAGGTGTTCCAGCCTATGTCTTTAAAATCTTACGGGGGGAAAACACGTTGCAGCGGAGAGGTTGTGACAGTTTCCTTAGATGAAGACAATTCTACATTAAAGACATTACTTCAGACTCCGGGAAATGGTCGTATTGCAGTGGCAAAGGTCACAGGAAATTTTTGTGCAGTGGTAGGAGACAACCTTTGCAAGTTCGCCATAGACAATAACTGGGGCGGAATAGTTGTAGATGGTTTTGTGAGAGATACCAATATGCTGAAAACAATGCCTATGATGGTACTGGCACTAGGAACTTATCCTCTCAGGAGCAGCAAAAAATCCCAGGGGACAATAGGAGACACTCTTGAGATTGCCGGAGTCAAAATTGACCATGGATCGTATATTTACTGTGACGAAGACGGTGTTGTCCTTGCCAAAGAAAAATTTTCTGATATTAATTTTGTAAAGTAACATGAAAATCTGTTTTTAATTGAAAAAATCAGTCTATACCGAGAATAACTTCGGTATAGACTGATTTTTTTACACTCCGTATAATGAATGGATATAATCTCTTCCTGCCTTTGTTTTAAAATATTTCTTTTTAATAATTGCAGCAGTCTCTGAATTCATATTGTCCTCATATATATTTACAAGGAAATCAGCCTCTACAAGTATCTGAAAATCAAGCTCATCTATCTTGTCATAACTGTGATGATTACCTATAAGGTAATATACTCTTTCCTTTATTTTTTCAGATAAGTCAATATCTTTGATGAGTTCTTTAGCTACACCTGGACCCTCCAATTCCTGATACTTTCCTCCAGAGGAGTTGTATTTTTTCTCACTTATTTTTATGCCTATGTCGTGAAGAATGGCTGATATCTCCAGTGTTTTCTGTTTTTCCCTGTCCAAGTTTTCTGATTCCCCTATACTTTTTGCAAAACTATGGACTTTCAAGGCATGATTCACCCTTCTCACATCCATTTCGAAATAAGAGATCATCAGTTTTAAAATTGCATTTATTTCCATGTAAAAAAACCTCCGGTAAAATTTTATAACAGTATCTTAAAGAGATCCTCTACACCGTTTGCGGTATAGTCTGGAGAAGCAGCCTCTATCTCTCCGGGAGCTGCAAAACCATAGTTCACACCTATAGCGGCTATGCCGTTTTCCCTGGCTCCCTCTATATCAAACTTTCTGTCTCCCACCATGACAGCCCTGTCCTTTGGAATTTCCGGAAATCTTTTTAAAGTCTCAGAAATTATTTTGTTTTTATGATAAAGAGTATTATCCAGGCTGCTTCCTATGACCACATCAAAATATTGGCTCAGAAGAAAATGGTCCAGTATTTTTTCAGAAAACACCTGTGGCTTAGATGTAGCTACTGCCAGTTTTATCCCTTTTTCTTTTAAAGAAGACAGAAGAGTATTGATATTATGAAATGGTATATTTTCGTATAAACCGTTCTTTGCATAATATTCTCTGAATATTTTCAAAGCTTTTTCTGAATCACTTTCAGAGAATTTATAGTATCCCCTGAAGGAATCCACAAGGGGTGGCCCTATAAACTGTTCTAATTCTTCTAATGGTGGTGGGTTTATCCCCATCTCAGAAAGGGTATGGCTCACAGATTTTGTGATTCCCA